>CAMOSS010000010.1 GCA_946625055.1 uncultured Caryophanales bacterium | reverse complement strand
TTTTTAAGAAGAGAAGGTAGAGCAGGAGAACACGCTACCTTAACCGCAAGATTAATTGATCGTCCAATTAGACCAATGTTCTCTGAAGGATTCCGTAATGAAGTCCAAATTGTTAACACAGTTATGTCCGTTGACCAAGATTGCACCCCAGAAATGACTGCAATGCTCGGTTCATCTCTTGCCTTAGGCATTTCCGATATTCCATTTGATGGTCCTATCGCTGGTGTCTATGTTGGTAGAGTTAATGGTAAATTCATCATCAACCCAACAGTGGCAGAAAGAGAAGCATCCGATATCAACTTAGCAGTTGCTGGTACAAAAGAAGCTATCAACATGGTTGAAGCTGGTGCTGCAGAAGTCAGCGAAGAAGATATGCTCGATGCCTTAATGTTCGGCCACGAAGCCATCAAGAAACTTTGTGTCTGGCAAGAAGAAATCATCCGTGAAGTCGGTAAAGAAAAAAGAGAAATCGAACTTTACAAAGTTGATGAAGCAATCGAAAAAGATGTTACTGATAGAGCCAAAGCTCGTTTAGTCAAAGCTATCTCTATCTTTGATAAACTTGAAAGACAAGACGCTATTGATGCCATCGAAGATGAAATCTTAGATGACTATGATACAAGAACATACAAGGATGAAAAAGAACATCAAAAAGCCATGCACATGGTAAGAGAAGTTCTCGAAAACCTTGTTGCTCAAGAAGTCAGACGTCTTATTACAGAAGAAAAGATTAGACCTGATGGAAGAAAAGTTGATGAAATTCGTCCATTAGATGCTCAAATCGATTTATTACCACGTACACATGGTTCTGCGATGTTTACACGTGGACAAACACAAGTTATCTCTATTACAACATTAGGCGCATTATCTGATGTCCAAATCATTGATAACTTATCTCCAGAAGATGAAAAGAGATGGATGCATCACTATAACTTCCCACCATATTCAGTTGGTGAAGTTGGAAGAATGGGTTCCCCAGGTAGAAGAGAAATCGGACACGGTGCCCTCGGTGAAAGAGCATTATCTTATGTCATCCCAAGCGAAGAAGAATTCCCATACACCATTAGAACAGTGGCAGAAGTTGTTGAATCTAACGGTTCATCATCACAAGCTTCCATCTGTGCTTCCTGTATGTCACTTATGGCCGCTGGTGTCCCAATCAAAGGTATCGTTAGTGGTATCGCTATGGGATTAATTTCTTCCGGACCACTCGATGGAAAACACCCATATACAATTCTTACCGATATTCAAGGTTTAGAAGATCACTTCGGTGATATGGACTTCAAATGTGCCGGTACAGAAAAAGGTATTACAGCCTTACAAATGGATATCAAGATCAAGGGTGTTACAAAGGAAGTCTTAAGCGAAGCTTTAACTCAAGCTAATAAAGCCAGAGCTCAAATTCGTGAAGTTATGAAAGCTGCTATCAGCGAACCAAGACCAGATGTTTCTAAATATGCTCCTAAGATGGATACATTCACCATTGATGTCGATAAGATTAGAGATGTCATCGGTACTGGTGGTAAAGTCATCAATGAAATCATCGCTCAATGCGACAATATCAAGATTGATATTGAAGATGATGGAAGAGTTACTTTATACCATATGGATAGAGCCGTTATCGAAAAAGCTAAAAACATCATTTTGGATATCGTTAGAGAAGCCAAAGTTGGTGAAGACTTCGTCGGTACAGTCACTAGAGTTGAAGACTATGGTGCCTTCGTTAAACTCTTTGGTAATGTCGAAGGCTTATGCCATGTTTCCCGCTTAGGTTGGGGATTCATCGAAAAAGCCCAAGATGTAGTTAAAGTTGGTGATGAACTCAAAGTTAGAGTCATCGAAATCGATGATAAGGGCAAAGTCAAAGTTTCACACCGTGAATTCTTAGAAAAGCCAGCAGACTTTGAAGAAAGAAAAATCGAACACCAACACCGTCCAGATAACTCTTTCAAAGGTCCAAAGAAGTTCAAAAAATAGATAAAAATCAAATAAAATAGCCAGTTGCGACGCAATTGGCTTTTTTTGGTATTTATATTTATATAAAAAGATAGTAAAATTAAAGATATCGAAGGAATTATAATCATATGAAGAAATTTGATGTTTTAATTATCGGTAGCGGAGCGGTAGGCGCTTTTGTAGCGCGTAATCTTTCCAAATACCAATTAGATGTCGCTTTATTAGATAAAGAAAATGATGTTGGCAATATGACATCAATGGCTAATAGTGCGATTGTTCACTCTGGATACGATCCAGTGCCTGGCACAAATAAGGCAAAATTTAATGTTCTCGGTAACAAGATGTTTGATAAGATTGCCGATGAACTCGATGTTGAATTTGAAAGAATTGGTTCATTAACAGTAGCTATTTATGAAAACCAACTTCCAATGCTTGAAGACCTCGCAAAAAGAAGTGAACAAAACGGCGTTGAAGTCAAGTTATTAAACGCTGAAGAAGTGAAAAAACTTGAACCAAATATCAATCCAGAAGTTAAAGGTGCTCTTCTTGCTCCAACAGCAGGTATCATCAATCCATTCAATTTGGTGGTCCACGCTGTGGAAAATGCCGTCGATAATGGCGTTAACCTATTCTTAAATGAAGAAGTCGTCTCTATTGAGACAAAAGAAAATGGATATGTTGTCCGTACAAGAAAAGGCAATGAATATGAAGCAAAAGTCGTAGTGAACGCTGCTGGTTTATATTCAGATAAAATTGCTGAACTCGTGGAACCAGTCGATTGGAAAATTACTCCAAGAAAAGGTCAATACTACGTTTTAGATCACTATAAACTAGGTTTAGTGAATCATGTTATCTTCCCTCTTCCAAGTGAAAAAGGTAAAGGCATTTTAGTCAGTAGAACAACCTCTGATGACTACATCGTTGGTCCATCCAGCGAACCAGTGGAAGATCCAAGTGATTTATCAACAGATAGCATGACACTTGCTAACGTTAAGAACCAAGCTAAAGATATGGTTCCAGGCATTCCATTTAATCAAGCCATTCGTGCATTTAGCGGTAACAGAGCGACATGTACAAGACATGATTTCGTTATTGAAAGCGCTCCACATCACGAAACATTTATTAACTTAGGAGGTATTGAATCTCCAGGTCTTGTTTCTTCACCAGCCATTGGTGAATATGTTGTGGAATCAATGATTAGAAACATGCTTCCATTAAAAGAAAAAGCTAACTATAACCCAAGGGTTAGACCATATTATCACTTAAAGAAAATGAAACTTGAAGAAAGAAATCAACTCATCAAAGAAAATAGAGATTTCGGTGAGATGGTTTGCTTCTGTGAACAAGTTTCTTTAGGCGAAGTTAAAGATGCCTTATCAAGAAGCGTTCCACCAAGAAGTGTGAAGGCTATGAAAAAGAGAGTTCGTGCTGGATTTGGTAAATGCCAAGGTGGTTTCTGTCAACCTCGTATTTTAGAGGAACTCGCAAAGCATTATGGTCTTGATTGGACAGAAGTCAATTACGACGAAGAAAATACAAATATCTTAAAAGAAAATGTAAAGGAGCTCAAATAATGAAACAGGTTGATTTAGTTATTATTGGTGGTGGCTCCGCTGGTATGGCTGCGGCTATCCAAGCTTATGATGAAGGTATTAGAGATATCTTAATTTTAGAAAAAGATGCAAGACTCGGTGGCATCTTAAATCAATGCATCCATAACGGATTCGGACTCACAGAATTCAAAGAAGAATTAAGTGGTCCTGAATATCTCCAAAGATTCGTTGACCAAGTAAAAGAAAGAGGAATTAAGTTTAAACTACAATCTTTCGTTTTAAACATCACAAAAGATAAGGTTATTACTTATTCAAACGCCGAAGAAGGCGTGGTGGAAATCCAAGCAAAAGCTATCGTTATGGCCACCGGATGTTATGAAAGAAGTGCTGGTGCTATTCAAATTCCTGGCGATAGACCAAAAGGTGTTATCACTGCTGGTACAGCCCAAAAATATTTAAACATCAACGGTTATCTCGTTGGTAAGAGAGTCGTCATTTTAGGATCTGGTGATATCGGTCTTATCATGGCAAGAAGAATGACCCTTGAAGGTGCAAAAGTTCTCTGTGTATGTGAACTTATGCCTTATTCAAACGGTTTACAAAGAAACATTGCTCAATGTTTGAATGACTTCAATATTCCATTATATTTATCACACTCAATCTCTAAGATTGTTGGTAAAGAAAAACTTGAAAAAGTCGTCGTTTCTCAAGTCGATGAAAAATTCCAATTCATCCCAGGAACAGAAATGGAATTTGAATGTGACACATTGATGTTATCAATTGGTCTTATTCCTTACGTTTCTCTTCTCAATAATATTGATTGCCCTACAAGCTCAACCAGAGGCGCGATTGTTTATGACAATATGGAAACAATGATTGATGGTATCTTTGCTTGTGGTAACTGTTTACATGTTCACGATGTCGTTGACTTTGTCACTATCGAAGGTAGAAATGCTGGTCATGGTGCTGCTCAATACATCAAAGAAAAAGAAGAACATGGATCTTTAAAGATTGAAGTTGATCCAAATTTAGCTTATGTCGTTCCACAATTTGTGAGAACCCCAGTTAAAGAAGATTTAACTTTGAAATTCAGAGTTAGAAAAGAAATCAGAGATAAGAAAGTCGTCGTTAGACACAAAGACGAAGTTGTCTTCTCTCAAGTTAAACTCGTAATGATTCCTTCTGAAATGGTTATTTTAACCATTAAGAAAGAAAAGCTTCAAGATATTACTGAACCATTAAAGGTCAGTGTGGAGGATCGTTAATATGAAAGAAATGGTGTGTATTGTTTGTCCAAGAGGCTGTCACTTAACAGTCGATGACAATATGAATGTCACTGGTAACTCTTGCCCAAGAGGCGCCAAATATGCGATTAGTGAACTCACCCATCCAACAAGAATGGTAACTTCCACAGTGAGAATCTCTAACAGAGATAATATGGTGGCCTCAGTAAAAACGAGCGAAGCTATCGACAAAAGCAAGATGTTTGATGTAATCAAAGCCGTTAACAAAATGTCTGTTAAGGCTCCTTGCCATGTCGGAGATATTCTCATCAAAAACATCTTTGATACCGGTGTTGATATCCTCATCACCAAAGATGTGGAATAATGAATTAGACCTTCGGGTCTTTTTCTTTTTTCAAAACATTATTTATTACAAATAATTTTTTGTGTATAATAGGGATGTTAACTAATCATAGTCAATGGAGGGGAAAGTTTCGATGCCTGATCGCGTTAGAATATTTGCACTTGGCGGCCTAGATGAAGAAGGTCGTGATTGTTATGTTGTTGAAGTCAATGACGATATTTTCGTTTTGGATGCTGGCATGTCACTCCCAGATAAGACTCTTCCAGGCGTTGATTTGTTGATCCCAAATTTTGAATATTTAATTAAGAATAAAAATAAAATTAAAGGTTACTTCATCACCCATGGTCATGATGAAGCAATGGGAGCTTTAAAATACTTCTATGATTTTGCTCCTGCACCAGTTTATTGCACTCAAACAACAGCTCAGTATTTGGTCTCTCAATCAAGACTTTATCGTATTAAACCTAACTTTAAGATTCAAGTCGTAAAACCTACGGATAAAGTCTTTGTTAATAACCGTGAAGTGAGATTGTTCCAAACCTGTCATAATGTCGCGAATAGTTTTGGTGTCGCAATTCATACAGACCGTGGTTATGTTGTTTACACCAGTGACTTTATCGTTGATTACACAGTCAAAGATGAAGGCTTTAAATTTGACTTAAAAGCGTTATCTCAAATCGCTGAAGAAGACACTTTAATTCTTCTTTCTGAATCCAAGACTGCTGATAGAGATGGATACTGCGCTCCAAAACATCGTTCAAGAAAGATAATTGAAAAATATTTCAAAGAACAAAAGAGGCTTTTCATCTCATGCTTCTGGGAAAATGTTTTCAGAATTAAAGAAATTATCAACCTTTGCATCGAACATAAGAAAAAGGTTTATTTCTATAACGAATATACTTCTATTGTTATTAGATTCATGATGGAGTCCGATGGACTTAATCTTCCTAAAGATTATATTGTCGCTAGCGAAGATCTTTTAAGAGTGAGAAGAGACGAATTAGTCGTTCTCATGCTCGGTCACGGTGGAGAGATTTATGAAGAGATGACAAAACTTTCAACGGGAAGAAATGAAGATAGAAGAATCATTCTTGATGAAAATGATATTTTCATCGTTGGTTCAATTGCCACCCCAACATTAGAAGTTTTAGCCACCAGATGTATCGATAATTTATATCGAAGTGGATGTGAAGTTGTCTGGCTTAAAAATAAAGAGCTTTCCTCAATGCACGCGAGAAAAGACGACTTAAAATTCTTCCTCAGTTTACTTAAACCAAAATATTATCTTCCAGTCAGAGGAAGTTACACAAATATGATCGAAAATGCAAAACTTGCATTAACTATGGGCATTGGCCTTAACCATATGAATGTCTTTATTATGGATAACGGCATGCAACTCCTCTTTGATGACAAATCACCTCGTCCAAGAATGCTTCCATATAACGAAGAAGAATTTGGCATTGCCCCAATCATGGTCGATGGCACTGGCATTTCTAAAGTTGGAGCAGAAATCATTGAAGATAGAAGAAAACTTGGAATCGACGGAGTCGTGGTCATCGCTGGAACATTCTCTAAATCACAAAAGAAACTCGTCGCGGGACCGGACTGTCAAATGAGAGGCTTTGTCTATGTTAAAGAAGCTGAGCCATTACTTAAAACAGTGAATCAAATCTTCATTGAAGAGGCCTTAAAAGTCTTAGAAGAAGAACATCAAAATATCGCTGAAGCGGAAAAAGTCATTAAAGATAGAACGAAGAAGTTTATTAAAAGAGAGAATGGCCGAGAGCCATTAGTCATCGCTTCAATATTCCTCACTGATTGATAAGAACTAAGTCAAAGATTTAGTTCTTTTTTTCTGATTAAATGTCTTTTTATTATGGACTAAATGATTAAGAGACATATATAATAATATATGCATGGGAAATAAGAACTCAAAATTTGAAGTGAATAATAGATTATTCGCCGTGACGCTTGGCATTGGCTTATTTTTGCTTGGTGTCCTCATGACAATTAACATGGGTTATGTCGCTAGAACATTGACCTTTGTTTTTGTCGCATTATTTGGTATGGCGGCCTATTTATTCTTCCTCTTCTTAATCGCCGATGGACTTTGCTTGATCATCACTGGTCACCAATTAAGAGTTGGAAAAGCGGTAAGAATTTTAGGTTTTATTTTGACATTCCTCGCTCTTGTTATTCTGACAACAAACATTGCCACAAAAGGCAAAGTAGGCATGACAGGGGATAGCCAATTTTTTAAACTCTATCAATCGGTGTATTCTAATATCCAAGGTGGATGGTACACAAAATCTTATTTAGACATCATTGCCAAGAATCCATTTGGTGGTGGACTTTTTGGTTATCTTCTTGCCGGTGTCTTAAATCAATTTGTATCTTTAGCCGGAACATATGCGATTTCTATCACCGCCCTAATCCTCGGATTAGGATTTACCTTTATGCCTGAAATCATCTTACTTGTTAAGATTCAAATTGATAAATCATCTTCCAAAGAAAAAGACTCTAAAAACAAAAATAAAAAATCTAACTCTCCAAGTTCAATGAGAAGAGTTAATAATATCGATATCATCAGCGAAGCCTCTAACTTAGATGACGAAGGAACAATAACAAGCGTTTCTTCCTCTTCATTCAATGAACCACAAAACAGTGGACTTAGTTTTCATAATAACTTTAATGATTCCTCTTCTTTTAGAAGAGCAAAATTCCAACCAAGCGACATGATTCCTATCAATGAGAATTCTGTTCAAGAAAAGAGTGTTCAACCAGCCGAACTCAATACTCAATTTGATAGAGTTCAACCTCAACCTGTCGTTGAACAGCCACAACCTCAACCTGTCGTCAACGCTTTTGTTCAAGAACAACCAGTGGAAGTTCCACAAAGAAATGAACAATTATCCATCTTTGAAGAAGAAAATACTCAACCAATCAATGAACAATTAGTAAGAGCTCAACCTGTCTATCAAGAACCAGTGGTCGCCAATAAGCAAGTTCAAAACACTGTTGAACCAAGACCTAAGAAAGAAAGATTAGATTTCTCTCCTCTTCCATTAGATCTTTTAAACGACTACGTCTCTGATGATGGCGATAATGAAAACGAACTCGTCGCTCAAGAAAGACAAGCGGCAATTAATAAGACATTTGAGAACTTTAGAATCGGTGCTAGATGTGTTTCCTACAAAGTAGGACCAAGTGTCACCAGATTTAATATTGAATATGATTCAAACGTTTCTGTTAACCAAGTTAAACGTTATGTTGATGATATTTCTGTAAGACTCGGTGGCGTTTCCGCTCGTTTTGAACAAATCGTGGCTGGTGAAACATATTCTGGTTTAGAAATTCCAAATGCGAAAAACTCCGTTGTTTCATTTAAGGAAGTCATGGAGCACCTTAGAACAGAACCAAAACACTGCTTAGCTATTGGTTTTGGTAAAAATATTTCTGGTGATATTATTCAAGCTGACTTTAATGAATTCCCACACTTACTTGTTGCTGGTACAACTGGTTCAGGTAAATCAGTGTTCGTTCACTCTATCCTCATGACTTTAATCATGAGAAATTCACCAGATGATTTAAAACTTGTTTTAATTGATCCAAAACAAGTGGAAATGAACATGTATGTGGATTTGCCACACTTATTAACCCCAATTATTAATGAACCACAAAGAGCGAAAGCTGTTTTGGATAAATTATGTGATGAGATGGATTATCGTTACTCACTATTTAAAAACGCTAGAGTTTTAAATATGTCTGACTATAACAAATGGGCAGAAGCAAACGATAAAGAAAAACTCCCATACATCATTATCTTATTCGATGAATACGCTGACTGCGTTGATATGTGTAAAGATATCTCACAACCAGTTGTGAGAATTGCTCAAAAGGCCAGAGCGGCTGGCATTCATATGTGTATCGCCACTCAAAGACCATCCGTTAACATTGTTACCGGTACAATTAAAGCCAACCTTCCAACACACGCTGCTTTGATGTGTTCAAACTCTCAAGACTCTCAAACCATTCTTAATGAAGGTGGCGCAGAAAAACTTCTTGGTAAAGGTGATATGCTTGTTCAATCACCACTCGTTAGCCGTGTTGGCTGTGTCCGTTTACAATCACCATATGTCACAAATACTGAGATTAATGCTGTTGTTGATTATCTTAAAGAAAGATATCCAACGAATTATGATCCTGAATATGACAACATTGTTGATGAAGCTCAACAAGCTGCTATGCAACAAGTTAACATTCCAAGCGTCAATTCTTCTGGTTTAAGCGATGAAGAAGCAAAATATATTGCCATTAGAGATTGGGCAACCGCTCAAGACTATGTTTCCATGAGTAGAATTCAAAGAGAATTTTCTGTGGGCTTTAATAGAGCTGGCAAATTATTTAAACGTTTACAAGACGAAGGCTATGTCGCTGCACAGCCAGATTCTGCTTCCTCATCCAAAGGATGCCGTGTTCTCATCCATGATAAATTCATTGGTGATGATGAGAATCAAGACGTATTAGATGAAGAAAATATTAACACTGGAGAATATTAAGATTTATGAAAATGTCGTTCTTCCAAGCTAAATTAGTGTCTCTAAGAAAAATTTCTGTGATGATCATGACCTCAATTCCAAAAGGTCCAACTATCAAGTTATTTTTCTTCCAAGATAGAAAACCTCCAATTGAATTAAAAGTCAGCCGTTTAGTTTCAAACGGTGAATTATATCGTATCGATTTAGAACTTCCTTTTGATTATCCATTTGGAAGTGAAACATCTCTCTTCTCATTTAATTTAGGAAGCACTCCGATCGATTTATCTGATGTTATTGATTTCCCTGAATTCGGGGATATGTTTAACTATGAAAAAGATGATTTAGGTATCACCTATACTAAAGAGAACACAACATTTAAGGTGTGGGCTCCTTTAGCCTGCCATGCATTCTTAAAATATGAAACAAAAGAGAATGAATTTTCCATTTTGAAAATGGAAAGAGGCGAAAAAGGTGTCTACGAGGCCACAGTTAAAGGCGACTTGTTAAATAAGAGATATGTCTACATCATCAACAATTCCGGTGTTATTAGAGAAAGCACCGACCCATTTGGTTATGGGGCTTCGATGAATTCTGAATATTCTGCTGTCGTTGATGTTGAATCTTTAAGACATAAGAAAAGAATCGCTCCGAAAAGAAAGATTAGAAATGCTTTAGACGCGGTTATATATGAACTTCACGTTCGTGACTTTACCGAAGCTAAGAGCACAGATATTGTCAATAAAGGTAAATATCTTGGCTTGACCGAAACAGGAAGAAAAACTAGAAAAGGAAATCCTGCTGGATTAGATTATTTGAAATATCTTGGAATCAGCCACGTTCAACTACAACCAATATTAGATTTCAATTCACCAGACAATCCAGATTATAAGAAATCTTATAACTGGGGCTATGATCCAATTTCCATGTTCGCAATTGAAGGAAGCTATTCTAATCATCCAGAAATTCCTCAATGCCGTTTAGAAGAGTTTAGAGAAGTTGTTGATGTTTTACATCAAAATGATATCCGTGTGAATGTTGATGTCGTTTACAATCATATGTTTGATTATTTAAAAACATCATTTGAATATACAGTTCCATCTTATTTCTTTAGAAGAAGACAAAATGGTCAACTCGCGATGGCCAGCGGATGCGGAAATGATTTTGCAAGTGAAAAATATATGGCAAGAAAAGCCATTCTCCTTTCCGTTAAACATTTATTTGATACATTTGATATCGATGGTCTAAGATTCGATTTGATGGGATTAATTGATATCGACACGATCAATGAAGTTGTAAAGATCGCTAAATCATATAAAGAAGACGCTCTTATTTATGGCGAAGGCTGGAATATGGGTTATGAACTCCCATTTGAAAAGAAAGCCTGTTCCGAAAACGCTGATAAGATGCCTGAAGTCGCTTTCTTTAACGATTCTTACCGCGATGTCCTTAAGGGACCAACATTCTCTAGCGACATTAGAAAGAAAGGCTTTGTTAACGGCGAATTTGATTATGCTTGGGGCTTTGAATATGTTTACATGGGCTCCACAATTAACCATGTCTACGCTCCACGTTATAAAAAAGCTGAACAATCACTAAACTATGTTGAATGTCACGACAACAACACATTATTTGATAAATTAAAATACTCCAATGAGGATGAAGAAGATTCTAGCATATATGATAGAGTAAAACTTGCGAATGCCTTAGTGATTTTATCTATCGGTATGCCATTCATTCATATGGGCCAAGAAATTGGTTTATCTAAAAATCTTTTAGATAATACATATAACATCCCAAGAGTGAATCACATGTCTTACACTCAACTCGATGAGAGAATTGAAATGGCAGAAGCTCTTAAAGCTTTAGTGGATTTAAGAAATAACGAATTAGCTTTCCTTAAAGATTTAAACGATCCTAAAGATATTGAAAAATGTGTTACATTCTCTCAAATTGATAATTCGTTATTAAAAATCACATTTAATCCTTTAGATGGTTCCTATAAGGAAGTTGTTATTTATGTGAATGTCACCAATAACACGATTACTCAACAACTTGATAAATATTATTCTTTGATATTCACTTACGGAAATGCAAAGGTGAACGGAAACTTCCAAGTGAAAAATCTGATGATTCCTCCTCGCTGCATCTGCGTACTAACACTCAAATAAAAAATGGGCTAGCCCATTTTCTTTTTATCTTTTTAATCCTTTTGGGAGATGATTTTTAATCATAACACCATCAGATTTTCCAAACCCAACTGGAATGTCCTTATATAGCAGTAAGACATATCCCTTTGGAATGCTTGAACGAATAACATCGCCCTTTAAATATTTATTTAATTCGTCATCATTTAATTGATATGTTCTTTCAAAGTCTTTGAGATAGTGGGAATAATGATGATCATATTTAAATATTCCTTTTGAATACTCACCAATTTTTACTCCGAAACGAATGATATTAAAAAGTGGAAGAGATGGAATAAAACTATTAAAACCAAATAGAGCATCACCGAATTTTTGAATAAAAGACAATTCTTTATCAAGATAGATATCTTTAAAATTACTAGCATTAGAATCCACTCTTAAAGAAGGCTGATTTAAGTCACCTTTCTTTTTTATATGACAGACATAGTGGCCTTCACCTTCAAATAAATACGGGAAGGTATGAACACCATAAGGAAGGTTAATATCTTGATATAGATTATTTCCTTTAATCTCAAGAATTTCTGCTTCTCTATTATCGAGTAAATATTTTATAACTTCTTCATCTTCCTCATAAGAATATGAGCAAGTAGAATAAACCATTTCTCCTCCTGGTAAAAGCATATCATAGGCGAGGAGGATGAGTTCTTTTTGAAGCGATTGAAATTTCAAAACTTTGTTATAAGACCAATCTTCTCTCATCTTAATATCTTTTCTAAACATCCCTGATCCAGAACATGGGGCATCTAAAATAATCTTGCTGAAATAGTTTTGATATTTATGAGATAATAATGATAAATCATTATTAGTTATTATGATATTACCAATGCCAAGCCTTTCAATGTTTTCTAATGTTTTAAAGCATCTTTCCCTAGATAAATCATTTGATATGATTAAACCCTTATTATTCATCTTAAAGGAAGCTTGAATACTTTTTCCGCCTGGCGCTCCACACATATCTAAAACAATATCCTCTTTGTTAAAGTCTAATAAATATGAAGGGATAGCAGCGCTTGGCTCTTGGAGGTAAAAACACCCTAAGAAATGGTAAACACTCTTTCCTAAATCATATTCATTCTTATCGTATAAATAGCAGTGTTCAACAAGTGGATGTGGTTTAACATTAGGAAAGAGAGAAACAAATGTTTCATCACTCATTTTACGAGTATTAAGAAGAGCTGCTCTTTTTGGTTCATTATCAAAAGATTTGATTAATAAATCAATCTGCTCTTCATTTAGGTATTTCTTTAAGTGTTCCTTAAAATCCATACGTTTATTTTAGCAAAAATAAAGAGATATAAATATCTATGTTTCAAATATCTTCTATTTCATGTAAAATAAATCCGTTAGTAATACATATGTATTAGGAGGTCCATTTTATGAGAATGGTCGATATTATTATTCGTAAAAGAGAAGGGCATGAACTTAGCGACGAAGAAATCAGATTCTTTGTTGATGGTTACGCTCACGATAGAATTCCTGATTACCAAGCTTCAGCTTTTGCAATGGCAGTTCTCTTTAAAGGTATGACAAAAAGAGAAATCGCCACAATGACAGACGCTATGGAACATAGTGGTGAAGTCGTTGATTTAAGCGCAATTGAAGGTGTTAAAGTTGATAAGCACTCAACTGGTGGCGTTGGTGATAAAACATCTTTGGTCCTTGGACCAATGGTTGCAGCCTGTGGGGCAAAACTTGCAAAAATGTCTGGTAGAGGTTTAGGACATACCGGTGGAACACTTGATAAACTTGAATCCATCCCAGATATGTCTATTTCAAAAACTAAAGAAGGATTAATTGACCAAGTCAATGAAATTGGTATTGCCATTATCGGTCAAACAGCATCATTAGTTCCAGCTGATAAGAAGTTATATGCATTAAGAGATGTCACAGGAACAGTGGAATCCATTCCACTTATTGCTTCTAGTGTTATGTCTAAAAAACTCGCTAGTGGAACAGATGCTATCCTTTTAGATGTTACCGTCGGCGATGGTGCATTTATGAAGAATATGGATCAAGCTAGAGAATTAGCAAGAACAATGGTTGATATTGGCAACCATCTCAATAGAAATACTGTGGCAGTACTTTCAAATATGGATGAACCATTAGGATTTGCTGTAGGTAACGCTTTAGAGGTTAAAGAAGCTATTGCCTCATTACACGGAAATGGTCCAGAAGATTTAATGGAATTATGCTATACATCTGGTTCAATCATGCTCGTTCAAGCAAAAGTTGCTAAGGATAGAGAAGAAGCTAGAAAAATGCTTCAAAAATCAATTGAAGATGGCTCAGCTTTTGAAAAGCTTTGCTTAATGGTTAAAGCTCAAGGGGGCAATGTTAATTACATCCTACATCCTGAAAAGTTTGAAGTTTCCAAAAACATCATTGAAATCCGCAGTGAAGAAGAAGGATATATTGAAGGTATTCGTGCATTAGAAATTGGCGAAAGCGCGATGAGACTTGGTGCTGGTAGAGAAAGACTTGAAGACTCTATTGATATGTCTGCCGGTTTAGTCCTCAATAAGAAAGTTGGCGACTTCGTGAAAAAAGGAGATCTATTAGTAACCGCCTATACTAACAAAGAACCTGAGGAATATGAGCCTGTTATCAAGGATATTCTACACGCTTATAGTATCGTTCAACACAAGATTCCTAAGCTCCCAGTTATCAGAGAGATAATTGACTAAAAAAATACTAAAAAACAACTAGAAGCAGTGAACCTAGTTGTTTTTTGTTTTTTTCAATTTTGCTAAATCTGATGATCTTTTGACCTTTTTGAGCTTTTGATAATTCTCATTAATTGCCTTTTCATAAGATGATGATGTGTTTTCATTTGGCATGAAGAACTGCATATCTTTTATCATTGTTGGCAAATATTGTATCTTTGCCCATAAGTCAGGTCGATCATATGGATATTTATCTTCTTCTTTAACATTGACAGGTGTCAGTTTTAGATAGTCCATTACACCCATAGGGTGTTCTTGTGCATATTCCATCGCTTTATGGATGGAATTATTAGTCGCTTTTGATTTTGGAGATAAGGCTAACTCACAAACCGCGAATCCCAAAGGGATTACAGCTTCAGGGAATCCAACAAATTCAGCGGCTGCGATAGCGTTTGTAACTCTATCTATGGCTTGAGGATTGCCTAAACCGATATCTTCATAGGCGATGACTAATAATCTTCTTTTAATATCTATTAAATCGTTAACAATACATAATCTAGCGAGATAATATAAGGCTGCATCAACATCTGAACCTCTAATGCTCTTTTGAAGAGCACTTAATGAGTCATAATGTTCACCTTCGTCTTCATCCATCTGCCAGTTAGGAACTTTAATGACATTTTTAACATCCTCGATTGTTATATGTTTCTTATTAGATGACATCTTTACGACATCTAAGTTATTTAATGCATATCTTAAATCGCCAGATGTTAACTTTGCGATATACATAAGAGCATCTTCATCAACTTTAATAGAATTATTTAACCCATCTTTATGAGCAATCGCTCTTTTTAAACCTTCGACTACTTCTTCATCACTTAAGGATTTAACTTCTAATAAATGACATCTAGATCTAATAGCCTTATTAATAGCCATATATGGGTTTTGAGTCGTGCATCCAAGAAGGAAAATGCTTCCGTCTTCAATAAATGGTAAGAGAATATCTTGCTTATCTTTGTTAAGTCTATGAACTTCATCCATAATAACAAAGCATGTAGGATATAATTTTGACTCTTCAATCGCTCCTTCAAGATCCTTTTTGTTGGATGTAACAGCGTTTAATTTAATATATTTAACACCCATTGATTGAGCATAAGCTTCTGCGATTGTGGTTTTGCCACATCCAGGAGGACCAAAAAAGATAACGGACATCATAGTCTTGCTTTCAATTGACTTTCTAAGAAGCCCGTCTTTACCAACTAAATCTTTTTGTCCGATGACATCATCTATAGATGTTGGTCTTAATCTGAACGCTAATGGTTTAAACATACACTAATTATATCTTTTATATTCTATAAATCAAAGAATCTTGCTTTGACACTTTTTGATGTGACTGTGAGAATGCAATATCCCTCGTTAAATCTGTCTCTTTCATAACAAGTTGATCCAGGAGAAATATAAAATATTTCACCATCTTTTTCGTAAACTCTTTTATGAAGATGCCCATAGACATAAATCTTAATATTTTGTTCTTTTAATTCTTCTTTAGACACTATTGGAGCGTGAGTCATTAAAAGCTTTCCGTAAGGAGTATCAATAAGAAGTCTTTTCATCATGTTTGAATCATAGTCACAGTTCCCTTTTACAGTTTGATAAGGAAAAAGAGAAACTTCCATTTCTTGTGAATCGCCTGCGTGTAGATAAACATCAATATTTGGATATTGCTTTACAAGCGACATAATCTCTTCTGTGTGACCGTGTGAATCTGAAACAATAAGAATTTTCATACGAATCTATTATAAAGAGAAAAATCACTTTTGTTGAAAATATTAATATATTTTTGTATAGTATTTGGGATGAAAGTAGTCCTCACCACTGTAAAGAAAGCAAAAGTAGAGATTAACGCGAAAACCGTTGGAGCGATTAATCGTGGTTTTCTTTTACTTGTTGGCTTTACTGATGGTGATGATAAAGAAATAGTCTTAAAGATGGCAAAAAAGATTCTTGCTTTAAGAGTTTTCCCAGATGAAAAAGGTTTGATTAACTTATCGTTAGAAGATGTTAACGGAGATATCTTATCTGTTAGTCAATTCACTTTATACGCGGATGCGGAAAAAGGAAGAAGACCATCTTTTATCAATGCTTTAAAGCCAGCACAGGCTGAACCATTATACGAATACTTCAATGAAGTATTATCAAGTGAATTCGGAAGAGAAATCAGCACCGGTATTTTTGGTGCAGATATGCTTGTTACTAGTGAAAACGATGGTCCTTTCACCTTAATTTTAGACAGTAAGGAGTTATTCTAATGGCAAGAGTAATGATTGGTCTTTCTGGCGGTGTTGATTCAGCGGTCGCTGCCTATCTTTTAAAAAAGCAAGGTCATGAAGTTATCGCCTGTTTTATGCGTAACTGGGACGCTCTTGCAAATGGAGATTTCTTAGGAAATCCAACCATTAATAACGACCAATGTCCTCAAGAAGCTGATTGGGATGATGCAGTCGCTGTAGCAAAAGCATTAGATATTCCTTTATTAAGAATTGACTTTGTCAAAGAATATTGGGATGAAGTTTTTACTTATCTCATTAGAGAATACAAAGAAGGAAGAACTCCAAACCCAGATATTTATTGTAATAAATACATTAAGTTTGATGCCTTTATGAATTTTGCGAAGCAAAATCAATGCGACTATATCGCGATGGGTCACTACGCCAAAAGAATGGACAAAGATGGAATTACCTATCTCTGTAAATCTTTTGATAAAAACAAAGATCAAACATATTTCCTCTCGCAAGTGAGTCAAGAGCAACTGGCTTTTTCTTTGTTCCCATTAGGAGATATTGATAAAACCGAAGTGAGAAGGATTGCTCATGAACTTAATTTAAAGGTTGCTGATAAGAAAGACTCTACCGGAGTTTGTTTTATCGGTGAAAGAAACTTTAAAGAATTCTTGAAGAATTATATTCCAGCGATGAAAGGAAAAATCATCGACATTGAAAATGGAAGAGTTTTAGGTGAGCATGACGGAGTCATGTATTACACGATTGGCCAAAGAAAAGGCCTTGGTATCGGCGGTATTTCTGGCGAGAAAGCTCAAGGCTGGTTCATTGCCAAAAAGGATATCAAGAATAATATTCTTTATGTCGCCAGTGGTGATGAAAATGAATATTTATTCTCTGATGAATGTATTGTTTCTCACTTGAATTTCAATTCAGTGAAACCAGTGGAAGGCTATCATTTGAATGCCAAATTTAGATACCGTCAAGAAGATAAACCAGTAACAATTCACTACCTTGATAATGATCGTATCAAATTAGTGTTTGATGAGCCTTATAAGGCTGTAACACCTGGACAAGCTGCTGTTTTATATGATGGAGATATCTGTCTTGGTGGTGGTTTGATTGATGAAACTTACTACAAAGGAAAAAGAAATGATTTATAATCTATCTTTTTCAAAATAATTATTGCTATATAAAATATATTTGCTAATATATTTACATAAATTCTATCAAGGAACTAAATCTAATACTTCTCTTAAGAGCGAGTACCTAGTGGTGAAAAGGGTATATGAGAAATTAGATAGGCCACTCCTTGCGAAGCGATTAATACCCGCCGTGAGCTTGACGTAATAAGCATAAATAAGTGCGTTCCTCGTGAACGAATAAGGATGGTACCGCGATTAACACTCGTTCCTTAATAAAGAGTGTTTTTTATTTATTTTAAGGAGAAACTTATGAAAGCCTTAAGTGCAAATCAAATTAGAAGAATGTGGCTTGATTTCTTTAAATCAAAAGGCCATAGAGAAGAACCAGGTAGTTCTTTAATTCCACATAATGATCCAACTTTACTTTGGATTAACTCTGGTGTTGCTGCGTTAAAGAAATACTTTGACGGAAGTGAAATTCCTCCATCTAGAAGAATTACAAACGCCCAAAGAAGTATTAGAACAAACGACATTGAAAATGTCGGACATACCGCTAGACACCATACATTTTTTGAAATGTTAGGAAACTTTTCTATTGGTGATTACTTTAGAAGAGAAGTTATTTCTTATGCTTATGAAATCTTAACAAGCGAGAAATACTTCGCAATGCCAAAAGAGAAGTTATATATCACTTATCACCCATCTGATTTAGAGACAAAGAAGTATTGGATGGAAGAAGGAATGGAAGAATCTCACTTAATCCCTCTTGAACATAACTTCTGGGAAATCGGTGAAGGCCCATGTGGTCCTAACACCGAAGTATTCTTCGACCGTGGTGAAAAATATGATCCTGAACACTTAGGTGTGAGATTAATATCCGAAGAATTAGAAAACGATAGATATATTGAAATCTGGGGTATTGTTTTCTCTCAATATAACGCGGTTGCAGGCGTTAAAAGAGAAGATTATAAACCACTTCCAAGCAAAAACATTGATACCGGTGCTGGTTTAGAAAGAATCGCTTGTATCCTTCAAGGAAAAGAAACAAACTTTGAAACAGATTTATTCTGGCCAATCATTGAGAAAGTTCAAGAAATTTCTGGTAAGAAATATGAAGATAATCAAATGGCCTTTAGAGTCATCGCTGACCATATCAGAGCCTGTACATTTGCTTTAGCAGATGGAGAAATGTTCTCAAACGAAGGACGTGGTTATGTCTTAAGAAGACTTCTTAGAAGAGCTGAAAGATATGGACGTGTCTTAGGTATTTATCATCCATTCTTATCCTCTTTAGTCCCAACAGTTGTCTCAATCATGGAAGATTATTATCCATATCTCATAAAGAAAATGGATTTCATCATGAAGATGATCAACGCTGAAGAAGAGAAATTCATTAAGACACTTGAAAAGGGTGAAGCCTTACTTAGAAACATTGTTTCTAAAGAAGGAAAACTTTCCGGTGAAGAAATGTTTAAACTTTATGACACATTTGGATTCCCAAAAGAACTCACAATGGAAATCTGTGATGAAATGAAAGTTCCTTACGATTTAGAAGGATTTAATAAAGAAATGGCTCTTCAAAAAGAAAGAGCAAGAAACGCTCGTGGAGATCTCCAATCCATGAACAAACAATCCAAAGATTTAATGGATTTCAAAGTCGAATCTACATTCACCTATGGCATAAAACCAATCAAAGCAAAAGTTGTTGGCTTATTTAAAGATGGTGAAAAAGTCGATTCCTTATCCGGTGAAGGTGAAGTGGTCTTTGATCAAACAATCTTCTATGCTGAAAGCGGTGGTCAAATCGCTGATATCGGAGATATCAAAAATGAAAATACTGAAGCAAAAGTAATTAATGTTACCAAAGCTCCAAATAAACAACACTTACATTCTGTTTCACTTTACTTTGGTGAAATCAAAGTCGGTGATGAATTCTTACTTTCTATCGATGAAGAAAGAAGAATGAGAATTATGAGAAACCACTCAGCCTGTCACTTACTCCAATCTGCTTTAACAGAAGTTTTAGGTGATCACATCGCTCAACATGGTTCTTATGTTAATGATGAATTCTTCACATTTGACTTTTCTCACTTCAAGAAGATGACATTAGAAGAAGTTAAAGAAGTGGAAGAAAAAGTAAATAGATGGATTAACCAAGCTATTGGTGAAGAAACACGAGTTCTTCCAATTGAAGAAGCAAAGAAACTTGGGGCCAAAGCCTTATTCAATGATAAATATGGTGATGTCGTTAGAGTCGTATGCTTTGGTGATGTCTCTAAAGAGTTCTGTGGTGGCACCCATGTTTCAAATACACAAGATATTGGTATGTTCGTAATTGAATCAGAAGAAAGTATTGCTTCTGGTGTGAGAAGAATTACTGCTAGAACATCCTATGGTGCCTATGAACTTTTAAGAAAGAAAGATGCTTTGCTTGAAAACATCATGAACCTTTTAGGCGGCTCTTCACATGGTGAATCTATCCAAAGAATTAAAACCTTATTAGCGGAGAAAGATGAACTTAAGAAGACCAATGAATCACTTCTTAAGAAATTATCCAATAGCATTTCAAAAGATTTAGAATCAAGATTTGAAGAATATGAAGGCTTTAACCTATTATGCGCGCATCTTGAAGGCAATAGTAGAAATAACCTCATGTCCATTAATGATTCACTTAGATCAAAACAAAAAGACTGCATTATCATCCTTTTAGGTGATGATGAAAATGGTGTTCCTGTCCTTGTCAGTGTTTCAGGAAAAGCTCTTGAAGCTGGTTATAAAGCTGGAAATATCATTAGAAATATCACTTCTTATTTAGGTGGTTCTGGTGGTGGTAGACCAGACATCGCGAATGGTGCAGGTAAAGATAAATCAAAGATTGCATCTCTTTTAAACGAATATAAAGGTTTACTCAAATAATGGAAAAGTATCTAGGTTTAGATTTAGGAACAGTAACTTTAGGAATTGCTAAAAGCGATTCACTAGGTTTTGTTCATGGAGTTGAAACTTTTAGATTTACTAAAGGACAATATTCTAAAGCTCGTGAAAGAGTCCATCAACTTGTAAAAGAGTTAGGAATTAAGAATGTTGTTCTCGGTCTTCCAATTACCCTTCATAACGAAGAAGGTGAAGCTTCTCAAAGAAGCCTTAGATTCAAGGAAGATTTAGAAAAAGAAGACCCATCATTAAATATCATTATG
>CAMOSS010000009.1 GCA_946625055.1 uncultured Caryophanales bacterium | reverse complement strand
AGAAGTACTGAAGATCTTATTGAAAAAATTGGTGTCGATAAAGCTAAAGAAAAACATGTCCCTATCAGAGTGGGCGTTAATTCTGGATCTTTAGATAAAGAGATTCATGATTATTCAACACTATATAGTGCTGAAGAGTTAGTGAAATCTGCTCAAAAGCATGTTCAAATCTTAGAAGATTTAGATTTTTATGACATAGTCATATCTCTTAAAGGCAGCGATGTTAGAGAAACTATAGAGGCCTATCGTTTAGCAGCCTCTACTTTCCCATACCCACTTCATTTAGGAATTACCGAAGCCGGCTTTAAAGACATTTCTCTCATTAGAAGCGCGGCAGGACTATCTCCTTTGCTTCTCGATGACATCGGTGACACGATTCGTATTTCTATTTCCGGTGATCCAAAAGATGAAATCATTGCAGCAAAGAGACTTCTTCACGATTTAGGTTTATATGATAATTATCCAACCATTGTTTCATGCCCAACATGTGGAAGAACAGAAGTTGATGTAACAGAACTTTCAAAGAAAGTTATGGATTATCTTGAAACAATCAATAAGCCAATCCATGTTGCGGTTATGGGCTGCGTGGTCAATGGCCCAGGCGAAGCTAAAAACGCCGACATCGGCATCGCTGGAGGTCATCACCAATACGTCATTTTCAAAAAAGGCGAGATAATTAAAAAAGTTTCAGAAGACAAAGCTTTTGAAACCTTAGTTGATGAGATTAACAAATTATAAGTTTTCTCTCCAGTCCTTAACATATTTGCCATCTTTAAACATTTGAATCTCTTGTTTATAAGGTGGCTTTTCATTTACGTAAGGAGTTTCAAGAATTTTTGGAATACCATCCAATTTTGGATGGTGAATGTATTTGTTTAATGTATCAAAGCCAATATAACCATATCCAATGTTCTCATGACGGTCCTTATGAGCCCCGATAGGATTCTTCGAATCGTTTATGTGAACGACTAAGAGTCTATCTAAGCCAATGACTCTATCGAATTCATCTAAGATACCATCGACATCATCAACATTGTAACCAGCATCATTGATGTGACATGTATCTAAGCAGACACCAAGACGATCTTTATAAGAACACAAATCTATGATTTGTCTAATTTCTTCGAAACGGATTCCGACTTCGGAGCCTTTGCCTGCCATTGTTTCTAAAGCTACTTTAACATCTGTTCCATCTTGAGAAAAAACTATATCAAGAGCTTCAGCGATGTTTTCTATTCCAACTTCAACGCCTTGCCCAACATGTGCTCCTGGATGTAAGACTAAAGTCTTAGCACCAAAAGCTGCTGTTCTTCTAAGTTCAGAGATAATAGTATTCACAGAAAGATCAAACTGTCCTTCTTTAACTTTGTTAGCAGCATTAATAATATATGGAGCATGAACAATAAGTTTATCTTCTTCCATACCAGCTTCTTTTAGAAGTTTCTTTCCTTCTTCAATTCTGAGTTCATTTAAAGGTTTACGGAATGTATTTTGAGGAGCACCAGTATAAAACATAAAGGTTGTTGAACCATAAGAAATAGCTTCCTTAACGCTTCCTAAAAAGAACTCAGGAGCGTTTAAAGAAACGTGTGAACCAATGTATAATTTACTTCCCATAATGCTTCTCCTAAACTACTAATAAACTACTATTTTTATACTTATTTGACTTTTTATTGTTAAATTACTTTTGGCAACTTCTCATGATCGATGATGGTAATTTCTAATGAATTATCCATTTCTAAGAGAAGTTTTTTCATCGTTGGCATGAAGATTTTTTCAATCTCATGAGGCATGTCTAGATAGTTATAATTACTGGTTGTAATATCTCTTCTAACATGATGAGGTACATCGCCTGATATATAAATATCACAGCCTTCATCTTTAGCGATTTTCCAGCTTCTAGAACCACCGCCACCAATGATGCCAACTTTCTTAACATGACTCTTACCTTTATTTATTAATAAAGAATATTCGACTTTAAATTGCTTTTTAGCAAATCTTGCAAACTCTTCAACTTCCATTTCGTTTTCGAGTTCACCAATTCTCATACAGATATCCTTTTCTGGAGCATAGACATTTCTTAAACCTAAAGCTGATGTCAAAGCATCGTTCATGCCGCCTCTTCCAGTATCAAAGTTTGTATGCATGCTATAAATGGTGAGACCGTTTGCCACTACTTTGTCATATAATTCTTTCTTTTTTAAGTCATGACTTAAAACGTACCCTTTTGTGCCAAAAATAAATGGATGGTGTGTAAGGATTAAATCTGGTTTCATCTCTAAAGCAAGAGGATATACTTCTTCATCAAAATCAAGACAGAGCAAGATTGTGTGGACATCTTCTTTGAGTTTTCCAGCCATTAAACCAACGCGATCATGATTCATCTTCGCGTATCTTTTAGGAAATCTCTTGGATAATTTATTCAACATCACTCGTGTTTTCATAAAATGTGTGAAATCCTTTTTCTTTCTTCTTGTAAAGAAGTTTTTCTCTCTTCTGATATATCATCCATATGATAATCAAGGATAGAGTCTATCTCATCGATTCTTTCAGCCCACTTTGTAAGGAAAGTTTTATCTCTTTTCTTTTTCAAGATAGGGCCAAAGCAATAATCTTCATCACTATATTTTTCGTGTCCTGGAACAAAATCTATTATTTCATAATAGATGTCATCTTCATACACTATATTTTCATCAGCAATAGAAAAACCTAGATTCGCTAATCCTTTTCTCACATCTTTAAGAGCGTTGTGAGGATCGACAATGATATGCTTGATATTAGAGAGCTTTTCCTTATGAGCTTCTAGGATACCGAGGATGGTAAATCCACCCATACCGGCAATCACTATTGTGTCGACATCATCTTTTAAATCAGTGATTCCATCACTGAACATCGGAGTAATCTTATCTAGGAGATTTTCTTTTTTGATGTTTTCCACTAAACGATTATATGGTCCACTTTTGTTTTCAACTGCATAACCAAATCTTATCTTATTATCTCTAACAAGAGATATGATAAGTTTTCCATGGTCGCTGCCAACATCCATAAGGACATCAGAATTCACCATGTCATGAATGACAGATAAACGTTTAGATAGATATTGCATAATTATTAAACTTATTAATTTTTGTAATCGCCAAGAAGCTTGCTTCTATTTGGGTGTCTTAACTTCTTAAGAGCCTTTGCTTCAATTTGACGAATTCTTTCACGTGTAAGGTTGAATTCCTTACCAACTTCTTCAAGGGTTCTTGGTCTATTATCATCAAGGCCATATCTTAAACGGATAACTCTTTCTTCTCTATCGTTAAGATCACCAAGGATGGAATAAAGTTTTTCTTTAAGGAGTTGTTTTGTGGTGAAGTCCACTGGTGATTCGGAATCTTTATCTTCGATAAAATCACCTAAGTGTGAATCATCTTCTTCACCAATTGGGAGTTCTAAGGAAACAGGTTCCATAGCGATTCTTTGAATTTCTCTAATTCTCTTTGGAGTTAATTCTCCTCCGATGGCTTCAGAGATCTCTTCAGGAGTTGGTTCTCTTCCTAAGTCTTGAATTAATTGTCTTTGAACTCTTGTCATCTTGTTGATAGTTTCAACCATGTGGACTGGAATACGAATAGTTCTTGCTTGGTCAGCAATTGCTCTGGTAATAGCTTGTCTGATCCACCATGTCGCATAAGTTGAAAACTTATAACCTTTTGTATAGTCAAATTTATCAACAGCTTTGATAAGGCCCATGTTGCCTTCTTGAATTAAATCTAAGAAAGCCATGCCTCTACCAACATAGTGTTTGGCAAGATTGACGACTAATCTCAAGTTTGCATTGATGAGGGTTTCTTTAGCTTCTTTATCGCCTTCAAGAATTCTCTTAGCGAGGATAGGTTCATCTTCCGCTTTTAATAATGGGTAGGAACCAATTTCTTTAAGATACATCTTAACGGAGTCGTTAACTTTGATTTCATCACCAGTAGATAAATCGATTTCACCTTCGGCATCGATATCATCAAAGTCGCCTTCGAGACTGTCATCATCTAAAAGGTCTTCATCGCCAACTTCAGCGTTAAAGTCGATGTTGGAATCATCGATTTCATCATTGGCGTCTTCTTCGTCTTCGTCATTATCAATTTGAATGACTTCAATTTCTTTATCTTCAAAGAACTTTATTAAGTTTTCGATGACATCATCTGTGACATCATAGCCTTCAAGAGCATCATAGATTTCACTTTGTTCAATGGTGCCTGTGGCTTTGGCTTTCTTTAATAACTTCTCCTTGATTTTATCAAGGTTTGTTTTCACTTCATCGCCACTCACTTCTTTAGCAGCCTTTTTTGTTTTCTTTGGTTCTTCAACAGGATTTTTTCTTGGTCTTCCCATAATTAGTTGTCCTCCTCATCGTTTAATTCTTTTTTCGCTCGACGGCGGTTGTATTCGTTTAATATTCTGGCTTGTTCAAGAGGCGATTTGCCTTTCATCGATTCTGCAAGGACCTCTTTTTCAAACAAGCTTTGCTTCTCATCTTGAATTGACTGTTTCAAATTATCTAGTAATTCCTCTGAACAGAAATCAGGATGGGTTGTTTCTGACATTGTGTTAGTAATTTCTCTAATTAATTCATCAGCGTTTTCAATGTCGCTTGATTCAATAAGGGAAATAACACTTAGTGGGTCGATTTGACCGTCAGTTTTATATATCTCAATGACGAAGGCAGCGATTTGACGGTACACAACGTCATAGAAATTTCCAATAAATTGCTCATAATACTTGATTGCAGAGACGTTTAACAACATTTGGTATAAAAGTTCACGCTCAGCATTTTCGAGCTTCTTAAGGGCTTTTCTTTCAGGATGGAAATCATACATGACTTCATTGAATTTGTTCTCTGATTGAGATCTTTTAGCCCTTTTTACCAAATCACGAATGGATTCAGCTTCGAAACCGGTAATATCTGCAATCTTTCTAAGATAGCTATCCAGTTCTAACTGTGTCTTAACACCAACAAGGATTGGAATAAACTCCTTAACGAAGGCTTTTTTCTCTTCCACAGTCTTAAGCGGATTACTTCTCTTATAGTAGTTAAGAGCGAAGTCTTCACGAGATATTAAGTTGTTAAGATAATATCTTAATTGTTCAGGACCTTCATTATTTAAGATTTCGTCTGGGTCCATAGTTGAACCTACGTTATCAACAATCCTAAATGGGATACCTTCATTGGTTAATTCTCTAGCAATCTTAATTGTTGCGGTTTGACCTGGAAGGTCACCATCAAGGCACACCCTAACTTCGACATTAAGCTTTCTTAACATTTGGATGTGCTCTTTGGTTAGTGCTGTTCCCATAATAGCAACTGCCGAATCAATACCAATTCTTGCTAAAGCAAAGACATCCATAAATCCTTCTAAGACATAGATGTAACCCGCGATTCTCGCTTTTTCTTTAGCAATGTGGTAGTTATACAAGATATTTGATTTAACAAATATTTTTGTTTCAGGTGAGTTTACATACTTCGCTTCATTGGTTCCATCTTTTAATCTTCTAGCGCTGTAACCGACGACATCACCATCTTGATTACAAATAGGGAAGATGACACGTCCTTGGTTTCTATCGTAGATGTTTCCGCTGCTATAAATTGTGGAAATTCCGATATCTTCAATGGTCTTTAATGAATGGCCTTTACTTTGTAAAAACTTTATAGTGGCCTCGCCATCTTTAAAGGCATAACCGAGTTGATATTTAGCTCTTAAAGAGGAATCTAAGTGACGGGATTCAAAGTATTCTAATCCTTCTCTTCCTTCTTCTGTGCCTAACGCATACTGATAATATAGGGTTAAGTCACGTGTGCACTTATAAAGTGGCTCTAGTTTTGAATCCACTTTTTTTACAAATTGTTTTTGTTCTAAGCGTGGATCGCTATAGCCAGATAATTCCGCTACTTTTCTAACTGCATCCATGAAATTGATGTGCTCATACTTTTGAACAAAAGTAATAGCACTTCCACCAGTCCCACAAACGAAACATTTAAAGATTTGCTTCTCTGGATTGATGTGCATAGAAGGGTTTGTGTCATCATGGAAAGGACAAATTGCCACATAATCCTTACCTTTTTTAATCACGCTTAAATAGGAAGAAATAATCTTCACAATATCAGCATGTTTAAGGACACTTTCAATTAAATCTTTATCAAATGGCATATAAAACCTTTCTACTAATTTTTTACTAATTTTCTACTACATGAATAATTTTTCTTCAAAATATTTCACGAGTTCGTCGATTGGCAATCTGATTTGTTGCATGGAATCTCTTTCTCTAATTGTGACTGCATTATCTTCCTCAGTTTGGAAATCAACAGTCAAACAGAATGGTGTTCCCACCGCATCTTGACGACGATATCTCTTACCGATAGATCCAGTATCGTCATAAAGTGTCATCATGTGTTTTGAAAGCATGGATTCCACTTCTTTAGCTTTCTCTTCTAATTTCTTAGAAAGAGGTAAAACTGCTACTTTGATTGGAGCAAGGGCTGGTAAAAGATGTAAGACAATACGGCTATCACCATTTTCTAATTGTTCTTCATCATAAGCATCACATAACGCCATAAGCGTTAATCTATCTAAACCAACGGATGGTTCAATACAATATGGGACATATTTTTCATTTGTTTCTGGGTCTAAGTACTCTAAGGATTCACCACTATATTCCATATGACGTTTTAAGTCATAATCTGTTCTATCAGCAATACCCCAGATTTCACCCCAACCAAATGGGAATAAGTATTCAATGTCTGTTGTGGCTTTAGAATAGAAAGCGAGTTCTTCTGGTTCGTGATCTCTATAACGGAGATTTTCTGGTTTGATTCCTAAAGAATCAACAAAGTTCAAACAATACTTCTTCCAGTAGTCAAACCATTCTAAGTCTGTTCCTGGTTTGCAGAAGAATTCCATTTCCATTTGGTCAAATTCTCTTGTTCTAAAAGTCATTTGACCTGGAGTGATTTCATTTCTAAATGCACGACCAACATTACAAATACCCATTGGGAGTTTTCTTCTTGTTGTTCTTAATACATTTTTAAAGTTCACAAACATGCCTTGGGCGGTTTCTGGTCTTAAATAGACAACAGATTTAGAATCTTCAGTAACACCAACGTGTGTTTTGAACATCATATTGAATTGACGAATGTCAGTGAAGTTCTCACTGCCACAATTTGGGCATTTCACATGTTTGTCTTTAATAAAAGACATCATGTCATCATTTGTCATACCATTTACATCGACATCAGGGAATTCTGACTCGATTAATTGGTCAGCTCTATAACGCATTTTACAGTGTTTACAGTCGATTAATGGATCGTTGAATGTTGAGACGTGTCCTGTTGCAACCCAAACTTTTGGGTTCATCAAGATAGCCGCATCAATTCCAACGTTTGTTCTTGATTCTTGAACAAACTTCTTCCACCAAAGCTTTCTGATATTCATTTTGATTTCAGAACCTAGTGGACCATAATCCCATGTATTGGATAAACCACCATAGATTTCTGAACCTTGATAATAAAAACCAGACACTATCAAATGATTGGTAATTTTTTCAAAATCGTATTTTGACATTTTTACTATTCCTCCAAAAAACGCATTACTAAAAAAATATCATTCGCTGATAATCTTGTCAACCTATTATGAGTGTTGTTTTTTTAATTTATTGAAAATTTAATAACGAATATGATTTTAAAGTGATTCCAAGACCGTCTTTGATAAAATCAACAATGCCGTGAAGAACGACTAATAAATCGTGATCTGTGACGTCTGGAATATTTTTATATTCTTTTAATAAGAATATGGCTCTAACGACTTTCATTTGTGTTGGTGTCAAGTCCGATGGGGTGTACTCATCCATGCAGTCTTTACAGATAAATCCACCATCACTGAAAGAAAAGGCAGCGATATTTTGTTTTGATCCACAATAAACACATTTATTGACTTCAAATTCATAGCCAACATTCTTTAAAACATTTGCAAGATATATTAAGGCCACGGTCAAAGGATTAACTGAGCCATTTTTAAATACTTCAACAGCTTTTTTAAGTTCTAAAAAGAGCAAAGCCTTTTCATCTTCTTGGAGAAGTACTCGACTAGCTTCTTCCACTAAGGCAATAGCGGCAAGCTTTTCTAATGAGTCATTCATCCCATAAGGGGACATCAATAATTTCGATGCTTTTAAAATAGGATGTTTATAGTTTCCATCCATGGTTTCGATGTCTGCAATCACCAAAGGTGATGAAAGAATAATATTCTTGCTTTTAGGATCTAATATTCCACGGGCAAGAAATGTATATTCCCCTTCCTCACTGATGGCATTTACAATAGCGTCTTTTTCTTTATATTCAGTGTGGTTTAATACAATTAATTCCATTATTTTTTATCTCGTTTATAACCGAATTCTTTTAAAGCGGAGTCATTGTTTCTCCAGTCTTCTTTCACTCTTACAAAGAGATTTAAATAAACATGTTTCTTTAAAAGAGATTCGATATCTTTTCTGGCTTTAGTGCCAATGTCTTTAATTCTTTTTCCCTTAGCGCCGATAACAATACCTTTTTGAGAATCTTTTTCGACAACAATGGTTGCCCCAATAGTGATTGGATCTTCTTCCCATTCAATGTTGTCCATATATATAGCAACACTATGAGGGACTTCATCTCTTAATGTTCTAAGAATCTTTTCTCTAATGATTTCTTTGATTTGGAAGATTTCATCTTGATCGGTAATAGTGTTTTCTTCGTAATAGGCTGGTCCTTCTGGAAGAACCTTAATTAGTTCTTGAACTAATTCTTTAACATTAAAACCTTCATTTGCCACAGTTTCTATAATCTTGGCCTTAGGGAATTTTTCTGAATAAATCTTCTTTAAGGCTTGGACTTGGAAAATGTTTGCTTGATCAATCTTGTTGATACAAATGAATAAAGGGACATTGATTGACACCTTTTCCAAAAGGTATAAATCGCCTTGACCAAACTCTTTATCAGCTTCGACGACTAAAATACAAGCATCGACATCTTCAAGGCTAGAATAGGCCATTTTGTCCATTTCTTCGCCAAGTTTAGCCTTTGGCTTATGAATTCCAGGAGTGTCGACAAAAACAATTTGTGCTTCATCGCTATGATAGATGCCTTTGATATTATTTCTTGTTGTTTGAGGTTTATCCGCAACGATAGAAACCTTATATGAAAGAATGGAATTCAACAAAGTTGATTTTCCAACATTTGGTCTACCAATGATAGCTACAAATCCAGATTTCATTATTTTAAGTCCTCACTTGAAAAGGCAAATGGTAATAATTCTTCAATGGTTGTTTCTTTGATGTCGCCTTTGAGGTTTGACATAAAGATTCTAATATCCCTTGGAAGAAGTTCTGACATTACTTGACGGCAAGCACCACAAGGTGAACATGGTTCATCGGTGTCAGCGCTTAAAGCAAGCATGACAAAGTTTTCTTTCTTCTCCCCTTCCATCAAAGCATGATAAATAGCGTTTCTTTCCGCACACATACATAATGGGTAGGAAGAGTTTTCAATATTCGCTCCAAGATAAACCTTTCCATCTTTTGTTAATAAAGCGGCCCCAACTTTAAAGTTTGAATATGGGGAGTATGACAATTTTCTAGCTTCTTTAGCTTTTTCAATTAATTCTAAGTGGTTCATCTTGTGATTCCTTTCAAATTTAGTATTTCTTCTTGAAGAGCAAACATAACTTTTTCATCTTCTTCTTTCATGTGATCATAACCGAGTAGATGAAGAAGTCCATGGACAAAAAGGAAAGATAATTCTCTTTTAAGAGAATGTCCATATTCTTTGGCTTGTTCTTCTGCTCTTGGAAGAGAAATGTAAATCTCTCCTAAATCCACCATCGCTTTTGAATGTAATAGTTTATCCCTATTGTCATCATTGTCTAAAAAAGCAAATGAAATGACATCGGTTGGGCGGTCAACCCCACGGTATTCTTTGTTGATTTGATGGATCGTTTCATTATCAACAATTGAAACGCTGATAAGAGGTTCGCATGTCAAAAGTAAATGTTTAAAGGTAAACTCTAACAAATCAGAATACTCTTTTTCGAGATAGACATAATTCTCATCGAAAGTAGAAAAGGACAATTCCATAGCATTGTTATCGTATCACAATTATGATGTTTTTACATCATTTTTGCGTTATATATTCTCGTTTTGTTTTCTTTTATCAAATCGAGGTCTTTTTGATAATGAGTAATTCTTTCTCCTTCTTGATTGATAATCAAAACTAACATGATATTAACCAAGGCGAACAATGATGAATAGTTTTTTGCCAGTAGCATCGAAACAAGAACAGAAGCCCCGATAAGAAGAAGTTTGATTGAGAAATAGACAAGTTTTGTATTTGCGTATTTTAAAGAACGACTTTGAACCGCGCGGTGGCATTCCTTAAAACCATCCAAGTTGCATAATCTAGAAAGTCCTTTCTCACTCTTGGTAATTTCCATATCTTTTTTTGTGAAATATGGATTAACAAATATCACATCTACTAATAGTATTAGTAAAACAACGATGATAGAGATGAAAGAGTACTTTGAATTAAGCATTAATAAAGCCGTAGAAACAATAAATAAGATAATATCAGTAACAATGTTTAACGGGCTCTTAACAAGCGCTTTCTTATATTCTTCCACTCTCACAAGATAGTCGTATTGATCATTAGGCAGTTTCTCCAGATTATAGACATGATTGTTATCCACTTGTTTTGTTATCTTAAATAAGTATTGTTTTAAGACAAGTTCCATAATTAAAGAGCAGATAACAATTGTTAGAGGCAAAAGAATGTTTGTGTTTCCATTAAGGAAATATAAGGAGATGAACACTCCTCCAAGCACTAGTACCTCTAAGAAGGCGATTATAACTTTTTGACCATTGCTGATATCCTTAGAAATTATTGGCGGATTCTTTTCTTGATATTCATCAATAACTAAACATGTTTTGTCCCACTTCTCTAAGAATTCATTTCTTGAAATCTTCATAATCCCTATAACGGGATCAAAGATAGTAATCTTGTTTTTGTTCACTTTGTGAACATAAACCATGTGTTTTTCGCCTTCTTTATATTCAAAAGCTGCTAAAAAAGGATATTGAGAAATCTTTTCTATCTCATCTCCTTCCGTTTTTACTCCTTCAAGTTTCACCCCATATTTCGCCCCAATCTTAATCAATTGAGCGTATGAATATGGGCCAACGCTTTCATCTTGAGGAATAAATAAATAATCTTCTTTTTTATATAGATTCGCTATAAGGGTTTTTAAAGAAGCAAAACCGCAATCATCATTTTTGATTTGCTTGATGTAAAACATAAGCCCTCCTTTCCAGGGGAGGACCCCTTGATAGTTTTGTTCTAAAAGTTTATAATATTAGAGGTTATTTGATGTCGGGGTTTACCCCACATCTTTTTTTCATCTCACTTTTTTAAGGTGATTAGAATCAATAACACCATCAGTAAGACCAAACAAAGTTCAGCCATACTTTATAAACTCCTTCCTAAGAGCAAAAGCATCTCGGGACCTCCATATGGTGTGAGCCATAAAAAGAAAATCCTCCCCAATATATACATAGGGGCGATTTTTTAATTTCTCTTAAAAAACTTTTAACTTTTTGAAATGTAAAATAAAAAGGATACATTATGTATCCTTATTTTTTCAATTTTCCAAAGATTGATTTTTTCTCTGGCTTTTGTTTTTCCTTATCGCCAAATTCTCTAAGTAAATCTTTTTGATGTTCACTTAACTTGGTTGGAATCTTAATGTTGAGGTGGACATATTGATCGCCTGGTCTTCCAGTTCTCAAATCCTTAACACCTTTTTCCTTCATCTTGAGGGTGGTATTAGGTTGAGTTCCCTCTGGGACGGTCAATATCACATCACCATAAACGGTTTTAACATTAAGTTTGGCACCTAATATTGCATCGACAACATCGATATCTTGTTTAATGTGAATATCATTACCTTGTCTTTCAAAGAGTGGGTGTGGTTTGACAACAATTTCGACATAGAGGTCACCATTTTTGCCTCCGTTATATCCTCTTCCACCTTTACCGGCAACAAATATTTGTTGTCCATCGGCAATACCGGCTGGAATATGGACTGGTTGATCAACTTTAGTTTTGATATAGCCTTCACCACGGCATTGATGACATTTATTCTTGATAGTTTTGCCAGTTCCGCCACATTTTGGACAGACTTCTTGAGTTTCAACGACTCCGAAGATAGAACGTCTTTGGCTTCTAATAGTACCACTGCCATGACATGTTGAACATGTCTCAACATCGCTAGCGGTTTCGCCGCCTGTGCCATGACAATGTGGACATTCGGCATCATAAGTTAATGGAACTTTGACATCTTTGCCTGTGATTGTGTCCATGAAATCGACTTTGATTCTTAAAAGACGATCATCACCCTTTCTTGGACCGGTGTTTTGAGAAGACCTTCTTCCTCCACCGAAGAAAGAGCTCATAACATCACTAAAGATGTCGCCCATTCCGCCACCACCAAATCCTTCAAATGGATTGGTGCCTGGATTTGCACCTGCTTGTTCAAAGGCACTAAAACCAAATTGGTCATATGTTGAACGCTTTTGATCGTCGTATAAGACATCATAAGCTTCTTGAACTTCTTTAAATTTTGCTTCATCACCAGTTTCTTTGTTGTCTGGGTGATATTTTTTTGCTAATTTACGATAAGCAGATTTAATCTCATCTTTTGAGGCGGATTTTGCTACGCCTAGTACTTCATAATAATCTCTTTTTTCTGCCATAGCATCCTCCTTTATATAAGTTTAGAGAGAGGGAATAAAATCCCTCTCACCTAATCAATTATGCTTTGTGATCGTCATTTGTGAAGTCAGCATCCACGACATCATCAGGGTTTGATCCTGGTGTGCTTTCTCCACCTTGAGCACCTTGAGCACCTTGAGCGGCTTGAGCTTGTTGCATGTAAGCAGCAGCTTGCTCTAATTCATTAAGACGTTTCTTAAGTGTTTCGATATCATTGTTATCAAGAGCAGTCTTAAGTTCATCTCTTAATTTTTGTGTTTGTTCTTTTTGGGTAGCGTCTAAAGAATCACCTTTTTCTTGCATTTGAGCATCGATATCAGAGATTAAAGATTCAGCTTTATTCTTGATCTCGGTTTCTTCTTTACGTTTGGCATCAGCTTCAGCGTTTTCTTCAGCTTCTCTGACCATTCTATCGATATCTTCTTTGCTTAAACCATTGGAATCACTAATAGTGATATCTTGTGATTTTTGTGTATCTAAGTCTTTAGCGGTGACTTTAACAATGCCGTTAACGTCGATAGAGAATGTAACTTCAATTCTTGGTTGACCACGTCTTGCTGGTTTAATACCGGTTAATTGGAAGTGACCTAACAATTTATTATCGTGGGCCATTGGTCTTTCACCTTGATAAACCATGATGTCAACGGCTGGTTGGTTATCTGCAGCAGTTGAGAAGATTTGTGATTTTGTGGTAGGAATTGTAGTATTTCTTGAGATAAGTGGAGTCATAACACCACCTAATGTTTCAATACCTAATGTTAATGGAGTAACGTCGAGAAGGACGACATCTTTAACATCACCACTGACGACACCACCTTGGTATGCAGCACCGATAGAAACAGCTTCATCAGGGTTAACAGATAGGTTAGGATTCTTACCGGTTAAACCTTTGACTAATTCTTGAACTGCTGGCATACGGATGGAACCACCGATGAGCAAGACTTGGTCGAGATCAGAAGCGCTTAATTTAGCATCTGCTAAAGCACGTCTCACAGGTTCTTCACATCTCTTTAAAAGATGTCTTGTCATATCTTGGAATTTAGCTCTTGAAAGAGTTGTTTCAAAGTTGACAGGTCCATTTGCGTTCATTCCTAAGAATGGTAAGGAAATGGTTGTATTTAATGAAGATGATAATTCAATCTTAGCTTTTTCAGCCGCTTCTTTAACACGGGCTAAAGCTGCTTTATCTGTGATATCAAGACCGGATTCAATTTTGATTTGAGCCTTGATCCAATCAGCTAAAACGTTATCCCAGTCATCACCACCTAAGTGGTTATCACCAGCGGTTGAAACGACTTCGAATGTGCCATCACCGATATCAAGGATGGAAACATCGAATGTACCACCACCTAAGTCAAAGACTAAGATCTTTTCTGACTTATCGGTTTCTAAGCCATAAGCAAGAGCGGCGGCTGTTGGTTCGTTAATAATTCTAACGACTTCAAGACCAGCGATTTGACCAGCGTCTTTTGTCGCTTGTCTTTGAGCATCGTTGAAGTATGCAGGAACGGTAATAACGGCCTTTTCAATCTTGTGTCCGATGTTATCTTCGGCATATTTCTTCATGTACGCTAAGACTTTAGCGGAAATCTCTTGTGGGGTAAAATCTTTGTTGACACATTTAATGTGAACTTTTTCTGCAGATCCCATTTTTCTCTTAATTGAAGAAACGGTATCTGGGTTTGTGACTGCTTGTCTTTTTGCGGCATTACCAATAATTTCTTCACCATTTGGTTTGAATGCGACGACGGAAGGTGTTGTCACTGTGCCTTCTGGGTTTGGGATAACTTTAACTGTCCCATCAGCTTGTAAATAGGATACGACGGAATTGGTTGTTCCTAAGTCGATACCGAGAATAATTTCTTTTGCCATAATTTTAATCCTCCTTAATTATTCAGGTTTATTTTCATCTGGTTGATTGTTTTCAATTTTCTTTGAGACAACAACACGAGCTGGTCTAATAAGATGTTCATGAAGTTTATATCCGTTTAAGTTAACTTTGAGAATGAGGTTTTCTTCACCTTCAGACTCAACAGCTTCAACGGCTTCCATATATTTTGGATCGAATTTGTCTCCAACTTTTGGAGCGATTTCATTCACTCCTTCGTTTTCTAAGACTCCCAATAAGTTTTTATAGACGTATGAGAATCCAAGAACATAGTTCTTAATCATTGGGTCATCTGGATGATTCATCAAGACGACATGGAAGCTATCAAGGATTGGGAGTAAATCATCAACGAATCCTTCAATGCGGTATTTCATCGCCTCCATGTGATCCTTTTCTAAGGACTTACGAAGGTTTTGGGTATCCGCATAGGCTCGATAGTATTCATTTTTCCAATGATCTACTTGAGCGTGAAGAGATCTAATTTCTTCATCTTTCTTTTCGAGTTTAGCTTTTACTGCTTTCTTACCATGAAGTTCTTCTTCAGGCTGTAATTCTTTTTCTTCTTTGTCCACTAATCATTCCCTCCTTTATTGAAGTATTCTGTTAGGGCTTCTGCAAGGTATTCCACTGCTGATATGACTTTGTCATAATCCATTCTCTTTGGTCCTACCAAGGCGATTGTGGATGATTGATCATTATCACCAATCTTAATCTTTGCGGAGACAACGCTGACATCTGGGTTTCCATCGACATCGCCGATTTTCACTTCAACATTATCTTCACCTTCAACTTCTTTGACTAATGAACCATCATTGAGAAGTTTGAATACTTTTTCTAATTTACCAACATCGTTTTTGAATTCTGGATAATTGAACAATTCATCTCTTCCATAAAGCGATAATCTGTCGCCAGCGAATCTTAATAAGGCTTGAAGAATAGCTTTATAGATGACTTCATGATTGATGATGTAATCAGAGAGAATTGGTTTAATGGATTCCATCTTATCAACTAAGTCGACAACTGGAGTTCCAACCAAACGGTCATTGAGAAGTTTGACACATTTGACCACTTCATCTGAATCCATTGATTCATCAACAATGAAGGTTTTGTTTTCAACATAACCAGAATCAGTAACGAAGATCGCGGTTAATGTTTTATCAGAAACTTTGATGAGCTGAACATTGGCAAGCTTTTCACCTCTTTCATCCGGTCCTAAGAAGACGGAGACAAGTGATGTCATGTGAGATAAAATCTCACAGGATGCTTTGATTGTTTCTTCAATTGATTGGGTTTTTTCTTGAAGCACTTGTTGGATGGAATATTTTAACTTTTCATCCACTCCTTTTTCTCTAAGGTTCTCACAGTAGTATCTATATCCTTTTGAAGAAGGAACACGTCCTGCGGAGGAGTGTGGCTTTTCGATATAGCCAATCTTTTCAAGAGCGAACATCTCATTTCTGATAGTCGCTGAGGAATATGGAAGATGATAGACTTCAATTAATGTTTTACTACCAACTGGTTCTGCCGTTTTAATAAAATACTCAACGATGTATTTAAGCACGGTATCACTTCTATTAAGTTTCATATTGCCTCCTTTTTAGCACTCTTTCTTTTCGATTGCTAATTCTATTTTAGCCAAATTGTTAGCACTGTCAACACATAATTGCTAAAATTTTCACTTTATTATAAATAATTAATTAAATAAGGATAAGAAAAAGCCACCTCCTGGGTGGCATTTCACTCTTTTTTGTTCTAGGAAATAAGCTTCAAAATCGCTTGATCAAGGAGCATCATTCCCTCATATGTCGGGATTAAAAGATGATTTTCGTGTTTGAGAAGACCACTACTAATCAGTTCTTCAATTTCTTTTTGTTTAGTTTCTAACAAATCTTCATTAAACAAGTTTTGATACTTTTTAAGATCAAGACCATGTATCGTTCTGAGATTGAGCATTATAAAGTAAACTTTATTGTCCTTATCTGTGACCAATTCTTCTTCAGAGACATAATCTCCTTTAAGATATTTTGCCATGTTCATCGTATTCTTTCTTCTATAAGGATGAACATATGATGAGGCTCCTAAACCAATCGCATAGTATTGTTCATCTTTCCAATAGACGAGATTGTGTTTAGATTCAAAGGATGGTTTAGACCAGTTTGATACTTCATAATGGATAAATCCATTATTTTCTAATATTTCATTTACTATATCGTAATATTCTCTCGCTAAAGAGGAATCCTGTTCTTCGATACCATCCAGATAGAACTTTGTATTTGGGTGAACAGTTAATGAATAACAAGAGATATGCTCAACATCTAAAGAGATTAAGTTCTCGATGTCTTTTCTTAACATTTCTTTTGAGACGTGTGGAAGGCCGATAATGAGATCGAGTGAAATATTCCTCATTCCCATTTCTTTTGCTTCTCTAACGACGTCTTTAACCATTTTAAAGGTATGTTGACGGCCAATAGCCTTCAAAATATTGTCATCTGTGGACTCAACTCCTATTGAAAGTCGGTTAACTCCACACTCTTTCATGATCTCTAGTTTTCTCTTAGTTAAAGATTCTGGATTACATTCCACGGTGAATTCATAGTCTTTTGCAAGATGGACTCTAAGCATTCTTAACAAAAAAGAAAACTGTTCATCTTCTAAAGAGGAAGGTGTTCCCCCTCCGACATAAACAGTTTTTAATTGATGTTTGATTTCTAAAGAACAAAGTTCTTTTTTAAGTGATAACAAATACTCATCAGCGAGTTTTTTGTTATAAATAAGTTTCGTAAAATCACAATATCCACAGATGTTGTGACAGAAAGGAATATGAACGTATAGACTAAGAGGATTATTCGTCTTCATCCTTATATTTTGCGATTTTATCAGCAGTTTCTTCGTCTTCAACTGGTTCTAAAAGACGATCAAGATTTTCTTGAACTGCTTGGTCATCTGTAGGTTTTTCCACTTCGTTTTTAAGTTTTGGGTGAAGAATCCTATGGATGATATAAGCCACGATGGCAATAAGAGCGAACGCTCCAATGATAATTAATAATACGAGGACAGGTAACATGTCTGTGCTTTCAAAAACTCTCATGATTAATTAGCCTCCTTTTTTCTTAAAACTGGGGTGTAAACAAATTTATTTTTAATTTGTTCTTTTCTATAATAACCAAGTTTCACAAGATGTTCCATTGATGTTCTTGCGGTTTCATAAGCACATCCAAGTTCTTTCTTATATTGTGAAATGGTATATCTTCTATTCATCGTACAGTGTCTAGCATAGAAATAGGCTTCTCCTCTCTTAAGAGATGGATCAGATTCAATTAAATCTTGTTCTAATCTTGAAGCTTCTTTTTCATCTAAAGCGCGTGGAATATAATTGACTGCTAGTTGAGCTTGCTCAACTTGAATAGCAATTTGTTCTTGTCTTGCTGGTTGAGGTTCCGCCATTGTTTCTTCTTGAACAACTGGGGAGTCTTGTTGAACTGGAGCTTCTTCTTTATCTTCTCTATAGAAGTCAGTTTTAATAGCGACGGCATTGAAGTTAGCAATCTTATCAGATAATTCTCTCGCAATATCGTTTAAGAAGGCGATAGCAAACTTCACAAAGTAAGTAATATCACTGGTCTTTTGAACTTCGATGCAGGCTTTGGTGTTTTCTTGAATTCTTTCAAAGAGGAATCTTTCGAGATTTAAGAAAGTTCCAACTTCTGATAAGTTGTTATGAGCAAGAACAGCCTTCATCATCAAAACAGCGATCTCATCATTGTATTCAGGGAATGGTTTAACATAGTTAATGTAGTAATAAGTAACGATAGATTTAATCGTATCGCTTAAAGGTGAATCTTGAAGGAATGACATCAATGAATTCATCATCGAGTCAATCGCACCGACTGGAGCAGCACTATAGATTCTATCGATCAAAACTCTATTTTCTTTATTCTTATTTTCTGTTGTTCTATAGAAAGTCACTAATTCTTCAATGCCGGTAATTCTTGAATAAATCTCGGCTAAGAAATCAATGTCAATATTATTGACATAGGCTCTTTCAATGTAAAACAAAGCGTTATAGTAATTGGATAAAATTTTATTTGATGGGGCGATATCTTTTAAGTCGCCATCAATAAGGGCTCTAAGATATTCATCGCTGACTTCAAGCTTATGAACTTGGGCAAGTGATCTAAGGCATTCAATCATAGATTGTTTTCTAAAGAGTTCATTATCTGTGTTGCTTGGCATGGAGCCATAGTCTTTTAAGAGTTTAATTAATTTAAACTCGATTTGATTAATCAAATCGCTGACTGCTGGACAGTAACAAAAAGCAATCGTGTTGCCTTCAATGCTTCTTACGGAAAGAGAACGATTGAATTGAGCACGGTATAAAAGGATATTGTTCCAAATATTATCGACTAAAGAAATACCTAAATCTTTAGAGACTTCACTCTTGGTCGCATACTTTTCCTCAGTAAAACGAACGCCTAAATCTTTTGTTGCCATATGAATACCTCTTTAATTCAGTATATAAAACATTTTATTGTTAAACAATACTTTTACCAAATAATTACTAAAATATTACTAAACTATTCATCCTCATCGATGGATAAAATAGACATAAAGGCCTCTTGTGGCACTTCCACAGAGCCAATTTTTTTCATACGTTTTTTACCTTCTTTTTGCTTTTCAAGAAGTTTCTTTTTACGAGAAATATCACCGCCATAACACTTAGCAAGAACGTCTTTTCTCACAGCTTTAACATCAACTCTTGCGATGACTTTTCCACCGATAGCCGCTTGAATAGGGATCTCAAATTGTTGACGAGGAATAACGGTCTTCATCTTTCTAATAATAGAAAGACCTCTATGATAAGCATCTGGTCGATAGATAATAGAACTTAAGGCATCCACCACTTGGTTATTAAGTAAGACATCGAGTTTAGCTAACTCGCCTCTCTTATAATCAGAGTATTCATAATCGAATGATGCATACCCTTTCGTGTAGCTCTTAAGTTTATCAAAGAAATTGTAAACAATTTCTGACAATGGTAATTCATAAGTTAAAATCATTCTTGTGTCATCAAAATATTCAAGATCTGTATAGATGCCTCTTCTTTCTTGGCAAAGTTCCATGATTGCTCCAACATACTCCTTTGGAGTCATGATTGAAGCTTTAACATATGGCTCTTCAATGAAAGAGATTTTTGACATATCAGGTAACTTAGCAGGGTTATCTAAGTCGATTATTGTCCCGTCTGTCATATGAATTTTGTAAATAACTGATGGCGCAGTAAGAATAAGGTCTAGACCATATTCTCTTTCTAGTCTTTCTTGCACTACATCCATATGTAAGAGACCTAAGAATCCACATCTAAATCCAAAGCCTAAGGCTTGAGATGTTTCCGCAACAAATTGTAATGATGAATCATTAAGGGATAATTTCTCAAGAGCGTCTTTTAAATCTTGATAATCATCAGATTCCACCGGATAAAGTCCACAGAAAACCATTGGGTTCATCACTCTATAACCTGGAAGAGGTTCACTGGTCGGATTATCTCTTAAAGTGACAGTTTCACCTGGGTGTACGTCACGGATGTCTTTTATCTGTGCGCATATATACCCGACTTGACCACAAGTTAATTCTTTAACTTTGATTTCTTTTGGAGTTCTAATACCAAGTTCAGTCACTAAGTATTCTTTGTTGGCTGCCATTAAGCGAATGGTATCTCCAACTTTGACAGAGCCTTCTTTTATTCTAACAAGAATAACAACACCCCTATAAGGATCGTAATAGCTATCAAAAATCAAAGCTTTAAGAGGAGCGTTTTCATCTCCACTTGGTGGAGGACAATTCTTCACAATTGATTCTAATAATTCATGAATGTTAAGTCCGGTTTTCGCTGAGACTTCCACGGCTTCTGAACAATCAATACCAATTCTTTCCTCAATTTCTTTTTTACAAACTTCTGGTTGAGCACTTGGCAAATCAATTTTATTGATAACAGGAAGAATGGTTAAGTTGTTATCCACTGCCAAATAAACATTTGCTAATGTTTGAGCTTCCACACCTTGTGTGGCATCGACAACTAAAACTGCTCCTTCGCATGCGGCCAGTGAGCGTGATACTTCATACGTGAAGTCGACGTGCCCTGGAGTGTCGATTAAATTAAAAATATATGTTTCGCCATCATCGGCTAAATACGAGATGGTGACAGCATTTAACTTAATAGTTATGCCTCTTTCTCTTTCTAAATCCATTGAGTCGAGAATTTGATCTTGCATTTCTCTTTCTTCAATGGCACCAGTCTGCTCTAAAATACGATCAGCAAGGGTAGATTTACCGTGATCGATGTGAGCAATTATGGAGAAATTGCGCATTTTGGATTGTTCAAATTTGTTCGCCATAGCAAGAATTATACCATAAGAATTTAATTCTTAAAGAATTTTGAAACATAATATTTCACATCATCGCTTGTCAAAGCGACTTTGTAGTCTTTCCATTCATCCCTAAATA
>CAMOSS010000008.1 GCA_946625055.1 uncultured Caryophanales bacterium | reverse complement strand
TTGTAAAAGAAAATGTTAAGTCACTTTTTGGGGCTCGTGCGAAAGCTCTTTGTTCTTTATACACAAACGGTCGATTAGTTAAACAAGAGAAAGGCGAAGTGATGTTTAAGAAAGATGGTCTTTCTGGAATGTGCATTATGAACCTTTCAAGATTCATTGATTTAAAACAAAAGAATTTCATTGAGATTAACTTCTTATCAGATATCAATGTTGTTTGTATGAACAGCATGACAGCTTTAGTATATCTTCTCTCCTTTGTTCCATATCCAATCGCTGAATATGTTTTGAAACAAGTGAGAATGCGTGAAGATGCACCTTTAGATGAAACAAGAGCCACTGAATTATTGGATGCTTTAAAAGAAATGGACTTCACAGTCAAAAGCCTATATGGGTTTGATAACGCTCAAATCACAAGAGGCGGCATTGATATTGATGAAGTGGATGAATATTTTAGAAGCAAAAAAGAAAACCATCTTTCCTTTATTGGTGAGATGGTTGATATTGATGCAGCCTGTGGTGGTTATAACTTAAGATTCGCTATAACTTCCGGGTTTAAAGCAGTGGAGATATTATTTAAAAAATAATATTGGTCCTTCAATTTCATAAGAATCAATAACTTGATTATTTAGTAGATTTACCTTTCCAACAAGATTGTAATGATCTTGAAGAGAGGTTTTATTTTCGTTTAGATTAAACAAGCCAATATACTCTTTATCTTTATTTCTAAAAGATAGCTTAAACACAAACGAATCACCTAATTCAGTTATTGTTTGGTCATTTATATCTCCTAATGATGTTTTAATCTTTACCATGTCTTTAATAAATTGTTCAAATGATAAATCTTTTTCTTCCCATGGGACTGGATCTTTTTCAAATAGTTCAGGCTTATGCTTAATTGCATATTCTTCGCCAGCATAGATAAAAGCGTACCCTCTCATTAACATAAACATTGCGGTGATGTTCTTAAGAAGTAAAGGGGTCTGGCAATATCTTGCAACTCTATCATTATCATGGTTTTCTAAACAATTGCTTCTAAAAATATCAGGGTGTTCTTTGTTTTCTTTATTGATTATCTCAAAGACTTTTCTAAGAGAATCTTTCTTTCCATCTTTTAGGAAGTCAATTACTTTGAAAAAGTAATTGTAGTTGTATAATAAGTCAAAAGTTGGGACGAGGTTTTCGTCATCTTCACAATAAGAATTAATGCTTCTTAAATATTCTTTAAAGCTTCCGTCAACGCTTTCTGCAAAGAAGAGAATATTGTTTCCTAATTCTTTTCTTGCTCTTTTAAAGAATGAAAGCGGGATCAAACTTGCAACGTCAAATCTAAATCCATCAACACCTAGATTGACATAGTGTTTTAAGACAGATAAAAGGTATTCTTGAGTGTCATCTCTCTCGACATTTAAATCGATGATATCACTCCACTCGCCAACTCTATTTGATGGTTTTCCATCTCTAAGATAATAAAATTCTTTATGGGTGTTGATTAGGACATTGTCTGGACTGGTATGGTTGAAAACCATATCCAAGATCAATTTCATGCCTAACTTATGACATTTGTTGATTAAAGAAACAAATTCTTCAGTGGTACCTAAGTCTTTTGAAATTTCAAAATAATCTTTTATCGCATAAGGAGATCCATAGGTCCCCTTTCTATTAATTTCACCAATAGTAAAGATAGGCATGAGATAAACAATATCCACTCCTAGTGATTTAATTCTTTCTAAGTCATTTTCAACACTTAAAAAGTTGCCCTCCTCTGAGTGGTTACGAACAAATATTTGATAGATTATTCTTTCTCTCATAAGACTATTTCCAGTTTACAATCCCTAAATACTTATTTAAAGAAAATAGTTATGGTCTTTCTAAAATACTTGAAATATCCTTTGAACAGTGGCATTATTTTGAATAAAATAAGTATGAACTTATGAAAAACTTTGCAAAACTCGGCTTTCTTTGTCTCACAGGACTTCTCACGTTAACAGCGTGTGATGGTTCTTTAATATCCCGTGAACAAGCAAGACAAGTTCTTCAAATGATTCAAAAAGCCCAAGAGAAAATTAAGACTACTCCAATCGACGGCAGTGAAGAACCAAGAAGCTCCGAAGATGCTGACATTGATATTTCTAGATTATATGGTGAAGAGATTTCTATCTTTAAAACCCGTAAAGAAGAATATGAAGTTCAAGATGAGTCTACTGGTAACTCTTGGAAAGAACCTTTAGTGACCACAATCAATCTTCAAGTTTCTTTAAAGAACAAATATGTCTATTTCTCATATTTGGAATCACTTGGTACATTCAACGACACAAAGAAAACTGGTAAAGAATACTGGTACTTCTTAAAGAGCAATTTCTATTACTCATCAGAAAGAAATTATGACACCAAGAAAGATGAAACGGAAAAAAGAGGAACTAAAGATATCGAAGAAGCCTCAAAGCTCTTCATGGATAAGTTCCGTGAATATAAAGCCACAGCCTATTCTCTTATAGAGCACTTCGATAGAGTGGATGGGTTTATTAACTATATCGATCAAGTGGCAAATGAACCAAAACAAAGATTAGTTTATGACTCATACCACACAAAGAAGAACGACCACCTCGTTGCAAATATTACAAGATACACATCAACATCAAGAGATAGAAAAGAAACAGTGTTGAGTTTTAACTATACAGACAATCTTCTCAAGAAGTATGACTTTGAAGATGTTGCAAGAGCAACGGATGATAGTGTTCAAATCAGCTACTTCGCAAACACTAATAAACCAGCAACATTCCCTATCACTGATACATATCAAACTGATAGCGATTCTATTTCACAACAAGAAAATTCTTAGATTCAATCTATATATTTTTTATGTAAAAAACTCGGAGTTATCCGATTTTTTATTTGCGATATTTAATTCAATAAGTATAATGTTTACTAGCGAGGTAAACAAATTATGAAAAACTTTGTTTTTATATCTCCGCACTTCCCAAATACATATCATAGGTTCTGTTCTGCCCTTAAAAAGAACGGATTCAGAGTCTTAGGTATTGGGGATGCGCCTTACAATGAATTAAGTGAAGAATTAAAAAATGCCCTTACAGAATATTATTGCTGTTACGACATGGAAAACTTTGATAATGAGACCAAAGCTGTGATGTATTTCCAAGACAAATATGGTCACATTGACTATCTTGAAAGTAACAACGAATACTGGCTTGAAAAAGACGCCATGTTAAGAGAAAGATTTGGCATTACAACAGGCATCCAAGGTGATGATATTCAAGTTTATCAACACAAATCAATGATGAAAGATAGATACATCAAAGCCGGATGTCCAGTCGCAAAGTTTTGCATCGTTAAAGACTTTGAACAATTAGAAAAATTTGCTCAAGAAGTTGGCTATCCAATCTTCATCAAACCTAATGTTGGTGTTGGAGCAGCTGGAGACTTCAAAATCAAAAATATCGAGGATTTGCACGCATTTTTTGAGAACAAAATGCCAGATGTTGAATATATCTGTGAACAATTCCTCACTGGTAATATCGTCTCTTTCGATGGTGTTGCGAACTCAAAAAGCGAAGTCATCTTCTGCACCTCAAATGTCTTCCCTCCATCTATCGCAGATGTTGTTCAAGAACATAGAGATGTCTTCTATTACACCGTTAAAGAAGTGCCAAAGGACTTAGAAGAAATTGGTCGTAAAGTCATCAAAGCATTTGGTGTTAAAAACAGATTCTTCCACCTTGAATTTTTCCGTTTGACAGAGGATGTTCCAGGTGTCGCTAAAAAAGGCGAAATTGCTGCTCTTGAAACCAACATGAGACCAGCCGGTGGATATACTCCAGATCTCATTAACTTCGCCAATTCAGTTGACTGCTATCAAATCTGGGCTGACTGTATGGCCTTTGATGAAAATAGACAAAAGATGGATTATGAAAAATACTTCGCTGCTTGTGCTTCAAGAAGAGATTTATACCAATATGAGCATTCAGATGATGAAATCATCGCAAAATATAAAAACTGTTTATGTGCTCATGGTAGATACCCATTAGTCTTCTCTGGCGCGATGGGCAATAGATACTTCATGGCGAGATTTAAAACCACAGAAGAGATGAAAGAATTCGAAGAATACTGTGAACTTAGAAAATAATATGTCTGAAGAAAATAAAAATAAAACAAGACGTCGTAGAAAACATCATTATGGTGAAGACTACTACATCATTTCTGAGAGAAAATCAGAAAGAAAAAAAGACAATATATGTGATACACATATCGATGGGGCTTAAAATCTATTTAAGCTCCTTTTCTTTTGAATTATAATAGTTGTGTATGGTCGGCATGCTTCTTAATAAAGTGGTCTTACAACAATACGATAGTGATCGTGCAGCATCTTTCATTATGGAAAGAAACAGACTTTCTAGTCTATTAAGAAACCTTAAATATCAAATTATTCATATTAATGAAGGAAGCGTGAAGTTCACGATTGCTGAACCAGTTACCGATATATGCGTTGGTTTATTTGATCCACTTGATATTGACCTTGTGAGATTAACGTTAATCAGTAATGGCTATTCAATGGTGAAGAAAGCTTCTTCCTATGACTTAATGGTGTTCTATAGATTAGAAGGCCATTATGTCAAATCGCGTATATACGTAACACCTATGGGTAGCTCACACATGAAAGTGTATGAAGCCTTTAAAAAATATTTATTAGATTCATATCAACATGTTAATGAATTTAATTATTTCATAAATGAAAATTATAAGAATAACAGAAATAATCCTCAATTATTCAGGCAAAAAAGATTAGAGTTTATAAACAATGTAGTCCACAGAATAAATTAATGTGGACTTTTTTTAAAAAAGGAATATTATGGATAAGTCTAAAGGAGACCATTTTATGTCTAAATTTAAAATCTTTGCAGATTCATGTTCAGACTTAAGCACTGAACTCAGAAAAGCAAACGATGTCAGCTACTTCCGTATGAACGTGGTTGTTGCTGGTGAAGAAAAACCAGCTGATCTTGACTGGAATGAATTCTCACCTGAACAACTCTATGCTTGGGTTGGTGATTTAAAAAATCACTGCAAGACCACATTAGTCCCAGGTCACGAATTCGAAAGCAAGATGAGACCATTACTCGAACAAGGCTATGACATCATCTACATCGCATGTTCTGGAAAATTAACCGGTTCCATGAACACATTCAACTTAGTCAAATCCGAACTTCAAGAAGAATTCCCAGATAGAAAAATGATCGGTATCGATTCATTATGTGCATCTATGGGTGAAGGCTTACTCGCCTTAGAAGCCGCAAGACTTCAAAAAGAAGGAAAGAGCCTCGAAGAAGTCGTTGAATGGGTTGAAGCAAACAAATGCAGACTCAATCAATGGGCAACAGTCGAAACATTATCATACCTCAAAGCTGCTGGCCGTGTTTCTGGCGCATCAGCATTCTTCGGAAACATCATTGGTGTGAAACCAATCATCATCTCCGATCTTTCTGGCTATAACTATGTTCCAGAAAAAGTTAAGGGCACAAAGAACGCTCTTAATAGAATCTTTGAAGGTGTAAAAGCCGGCATTGAACCAGGAGTCACCAAAACAGTCTATATCGGACAAGGTATGGCCCAAGATAAACAAGCTGCTCTCAAAGAGAGAATTGAAAAAGAATTAGGCCTCAACGTTGTCGAATTCTGGATTGGACCTATCATCGGAACATCCTGTGGACCAGGTGTTGTCGGTTGCTGGTTCCTCGGTAAAAAAGTCGAATTTGATTCTCAAGGAAAATAATTATTGAGTTTAAAATAAGAGGTGCTACGGCACCTTTTATTTATACACTCGTGTGCATATGTGCTATATTTATCGTGTATGGGAATGAGTAAAGTTACTTGCCCTCATTGTGGCAAATTATTAACGATAGATCCTAAATCTATTTATACAAAGTGTCCTTTATGTGGAGGTCCTCTTTTTGAAACCCCTGTTGATTTACCACCTCTTGTTGTTCGTTATGACATTATGGCCTTAGAGGATTTCTTAAAAGATGGATTCCAATTTTTGTATTTCCGTGCTTATGACAAGTTGTTTGAATTATCAACATTAATGCTTAGACTTCATCCAGATAATTTCTTTTCATATTTATTCAACCTTATCGGTAAAACAGAGATTGATTTTATATTCCTTGTTAAGGATATAAATATTAATTTAAATGAAAAAGAAATAGAAGAAGATATGAGAAGTAGATATTACTTCTACGCGAGAAAAAAATATAGCAAATCACCTCAAAATGTCTTCTCAAAAATTGCTGGTCACTATCCTGATTTACCTGGTGATAAAAGAGGAAAATGGGAAAAGGCCAGAACTAAATATGATGAGAATTATGAACTCATTAAAAAATATTCAAAAGTATCTGATATGATCCATGTCGAATACATGGAACAATTTGAAAGAACCGCGAAAAGTGAAGATGAAAAGAATATTTTAAAGAATATTCAAATTTGGTTAGATCAAGTGTCTCATGCAAATCTTGATTTGCATCGTTACAACCAAGAGGCTGATGAGGTTGTTAAACAAGATTATATTGCAACCCCATTTCCAGGGAATAAACCAAAGTTTTCTGCTTATCTAACAATTTATATTTTAGCGTTACTCACACTTATTATTGGGGTGACAGATATCATTATTTCCATCACTAATGGAAGTACGATTGCTGGCGCTTATGGTTATATTTCAGTCACAATCTATAACGCTTTATTGATTGCTGCAGTAGTGGTGTGGATTGTTAATGGCAGTTTGTTTGAAGAAAAACCTCTTCTTGGTGTCACTGCAATTGTTGTTACAGCGATTATAACAGCCTCAGGCTATATTACTGCGGATGTCAAAGCGAGAATCAGTTGGTTCTCAATCTTTGCTACTGTTATTGGTATTGTCCTAATTGCTTTATCGATAATCAAAGGTATGCAATACCTTCCAAGAAGTTCTAAAAAGTCTACAACCATCATTGGTGATCTTCCAAAACTTATTGATAATTCTTTTGAGGTCAATTTCTCTTTTGAATGGAAGAAATATGAAGGACGTCATATTCAAAAGATTAAATTTAATGAAGATTGGTTAAAAGGTGAATAACATGTTGCACGGTATTATTGTTTGTAATCAAACCAATGGACATAATGAGCACAAGGTAAAAAGATTCCTTGAAGAGGCCCCTCTTTTAGATATGGAGTTAACAACAGTTGTTAATGATGGGACGGTTGCCAAGATTGAAGATGGCAACGCTATTATCGATTTAAAATGCGACTTCATCATTTATCTAGATAAAGATATTTACTTAGCTAAACTCCTTGAAAGCAAAGGATATAAAGTCTTTAATGACTCAAACTTCATCAGATTATGTGATGATAAGATTCTTACTTATATCTCACTTGTTAATAAAGGTATCAACATGCCAAAGACATATTCCGCACCTTTAATTTTTGATGATCATCTTAATGAAGATAACTATAACTTCTTAGCCAAAGTTGGCAATGATTTAGGTTATCCATTAGTTGTTAAAAGAGCCTTTGGAAGCCTTGGTCAAGGTGTATTCCTCGCTCATGATTTAGATGAGCTCAAGAAGATTTATAGTGAGAATTTTAATCAACCATTGCTCTTCCAAAAATACATCCAATCCAGCTATGGTAAGACCTATAGAATTATCATTATAGATGGTAAAATCTTTGGGGCATTCATGAGGGTGAATAAAAGTGATTTCAGAAGTAACTTTGGAGTAACGGCTTCCTCTCAAAAGATAAAATTAAATGAAAAAGAAGCCAGTTTTGCTCGAAAAATTGCCGATTTATTACAAATTAAGTATGCTGGAATCGATGTCATGTTTGATGAAAAGGGAGAGCCAATTCTTTGCGAAATTAACTCTAATGCATTCTTTGAAGAATTTGAAAAAGTGACCAAATTAAATGTTGCAAAAGCATACCTAGAAATGATTAAAAATAACTTATGAATAAGAATAAAAAAAGATTTGAAAAACACTCAAAAGAATACGAAGGAATAAAAGAGTATCAGGTCAGAAAAGAATCTAAACTCTTGGATTTTCTTTATGAGACTTTTAAGGATCAATCAAGAAACTCCACAAAGTCACTTTTAGAGAATCATCGTGTCCTTATTGATGGGGCACCGGTCTCTCAATTTGACTATATGATTTATCCTGGTGACACAGTGATGATTTCTAAAACTCCAATTAGAAGAAAAGCAAGAAGCAACCTTCCAATTATCTATGAGGATGAAGACTTCATTGTCATTAATAAACCAAGTGGTCTTTTATCAGTGGCCTCAGATAAAGAAAAAGGCTCAACCGCCTATCGTATGCTTAATGATTATGTTCAGCAAAAAGATAAGCATAATAGAATCTTCATTGTTCACCGTTTAGATGAAGATACCTCTGGTGTATTCATGGTAGCAAAATCCTCAAAGATGAGGGACATGCTTCAAGATAAATGGAATGATCTTGTAAAGAAAAGAGGCTATTACGCAGTCGTGGATGGCACTCTTAAAAACAAACAAGGAACGATTAAATCCTATCTTAAAAAGAACAATCTCGATTTGATGTATTCATCAAAGAAAGAAGGAGATGGGAAACTTGCTATCACACATTACAAAGTAATGAAAGAAAACGGAAAGTATTCATTGCTCGATGTCAATATTGATTCTGGAAGAAAGAATCAAATCAGAGTCCATCTTGGCGAAATGGGACATAACGTCATCGGGGATGATAAATATGGAAATCCAACCAACCCAATCGGAAGATTAGGGCTTCATGCTTATGAACTTGATATCACTCATCCAGTGACAAAGAAAGTTATGAAGTTTGTCTCTAAGATGCCAGATGAATTTAATAAATTATTAAACGGTGAATATAAAAAGCCGGAAATTAAAAAGAAAAAATGATGCATTAGCATCATTTTATTTTTCATTTATCAACGCTTTTTGATGAGCGTCATATTTCTTTCTTTCAACAGTGTTAAGAATCTTCTTTCTCATTCTAAATGTTGAAGGAGTGATTTCCACTAATTCATCAGAATTGATGTAATCAAGACAAGCTTCTAATGACATCTTCCTTGGCGTCTTTAAGACAACTGTATTATCTTTGGTTGAACTTCTCACATTTGTGAGGTTTTTCTTTAAGACAACATTGACCGCTAAATCGATATCATATCTATTTTCGCCAACGATCATGCCTTCATAAACATCAACACCAGGTTCGATGAACATGATTCCTCTTTCTTCAACATGTTCGATTGCGTATGGAGTAGCTTGGCCAGTTTCTGTTGCAACAAGAACACCGATTGGTCTTTCACCAAGAGCTAAGGAAGTGAGAGGCCTATATTCTTTATATGTATGGCTTAAAATACCATATCCTTTTGTTAAGGTCATGAAATTGGTAACAAATCCAAGTAAACCTCTAGAAGCAATAACATAAGTTAACTTAGTGACTGTTTCTCTAGTATCCATATTGATGAGTTCAGCGCCTCTAGATCCCATTGAAGTCATAATGTCTCCGACATACTCATTTGGAACATCGATTTCTAAATCCTCAAATGGTTCATATTTTACTCCATCAATTTCTTTGATGATGACTTCTGGTTTGGAAACTTGGAGTTCAAAGCCTTCTCTTCTCATATTTTCTATTAAAATAGAAAGGTGTAATTCTCCTCTACCAGAAACAATCCATGTTTCAGAATTTGGAATTCTTTCAACTTTTAAGGCTACATCTTTTTGAGTTTCTCTAAAGAGTCTTTCTTCAATCTTTCTTGCTGTTAAGAGTTTTCCATCTTTTCCAGCAAAAGGAGAAGTATTTGTTCCAAATGTCATTTGGAGTGTTGGTTCATCTAATCTAATCTTTGGAAGAGCTTCTAAATGTGCTGGATCACAGACAGTTTCACCAACGTTGATGGTTGGATAACCAGCGATAGCGACGATTTCACCAGCAACAGCAGATTCAACTTCTAATCTCTTCAAACCTTCATAGCCAAAGAGTTTCATAACTCTAAATGTGGCAGTGGTTCCATCATTTTTCATAACCGTCACGTTATCGTTAACATGGACGGAACCTCTTTTAATTGTGCCGATACCAATTCTTCCAACGAAATCATTATAGTCAAGCAATGAAACTTGAAGTTGGAAAGGTTTTGTTTCATCAACTTTTGGAGCAGGTATTTCATCAATAATCATTTGAAGAACCGCATCCATACCTTCCACTTGAGTATTTGGATCAGGATCAAGAGAAGAAGTGCCTTTTAAGGCAGAGGCATAAACAACTTTGAAATCGAGTAAATCATCTGGAGCACCTAACTCAATAAATAGAGTTAGAACTTCATCTAAAGTCTTCGCAATATCAATATTCGCACGGTCAACTTTGTTGATACAAACGATTGGTTTAATATGAGCTTCAAGAGCTTTCTTTAAAACGAATCTTGTTTGTGGCATTGTGCCTTCAAAAGCATCGACTAAAAGAAGACAGCCATCCACCATGTTCATAATTCTTTCAACTTCACCACCAAAGTCAGCATGTCCTGGAGTGTCTAAGATATTAATCTTACAACCCTTATACATGATAGAAGTGGTCTTCGCTAAAATGGTGATGCCTCTTTCTCTTTCGATATCGTTGCTATCCATGGCACGATCATTGACTTCTTCATTGCTTCTGAATGTTCCAGAAGTTTTTAATAATTGGTCAACGAGAGTAGTCTTACCATGGTCAACGTGTGCGATAATTGCGATATTTCTAATTTCCATGTTGTTTACCTCAACGCTTTTCTATAATAGAAAAGTGACTATTAAAATGCAAGAAAAACAATTCTTTGTTCTTTATTATTTACGTGTATATAATAAATATTATGCAAAATAAGATGTCTTTATTTCTTATAAAAATAAAAGGACGTTTTAGTTTTCTTAAGAATGTGAACTCACTGTTCTATTATTTTTTATTGCTCTTAGTAGTGGGTTTTATTTTCTTTGCAACTTCACTTTTAACTGAGTCTTTTTCAACATCATTTACCGGTGACTATACCACTCAAGGCATTGCCTTTTATTTAGACCTTTATGATGACTGGTGGCATTTTGTTAGAACCGGTTCATTTAGATATTACGACACGAACACTTTCTTAGGGGCAAACAACATTGGATCTAACAGCTTCTATTCTGTCTTAGACCCATTCTTTTTCATCGTAATGATCTTCCCAAGAAAGTTCATGATTCAGGCAATGGCCTTCTCTACAATCTTTAGAATGTCATTATCTGGATTAGTGTTTTATTTCTATTTGAGATATATGGGTGTCAGCGATCGTTCAGGCCGTCTTGCTGGTGTTGCTTATGCCTACTGTGGATGGACAGCATGGTATCTATGGTTCTCTAATTTTACTGAGAACGCATTAACCTTCGTTCTTATTTTATGGGGTATTGAAAAAGTCCTTAGAGAAAAGAAGCCATGGCTCTTAATGTTTGCCTTATTCGTCTCTGGTTTAACAAACTATTTCTTCCTCATTTGCTTTACAATGATGGGCTTCATTTATGCGATGTGGAGATACTTCCAAAGATTGAAATTAAACAGCGCAAAAGACAATTTAGTCATATTAGGAGTGGGTTTTGTGGGATTTTTGGTCGGTTTAATGCTCGCATGCGTTGTTGTGCTCCCATCCGTGTATATCGCGATGAGCGCACCAAGAGTGACTTCTGCTGATTATTTAGAAAGTCTTAAAACCTTTATCAAAAACCATGATTTTAAGAATCTCTTTAACTATTTATTCTCCTGGAAGAATGTTGACTCAAAATTAGAATACAGACAGTATTTCCCAATCATTGATTTCTTCTATCCAGCGATGTCTAATAGAGGCACTCCATTAACAAGATATGGCAATGAAACTTATGATAATGTTGCAGGTTCAATTTTCTCATATTATCCATTCTTAATTCTTTTAATTCCTGCTCTTATTAGATCATGTAAAAAGAAAGATTTTTGGCCTTTGGCGGCATTCGTTTTCTTTGCTGTTAGTTTGTATACACCGTTCTTCTATTACTTATTCTTTGGATTCACCAAACCATATTCCAGATGGACTATTTTTGTTACAACCTCATTACTCACTTACGTAGCGATTTATTTTGATCACGTAAAAGAAGAGCCAGTATGGACTATTCTTCTTGGTGGTCTATTTACATTACTAGGAATGGTTGTGGCCTCAGGTCTAGCTTCTCATATTGTGAACACGGTCAGTGCGATGTCGATGAGAAATGATATTGGACTAGTGACAACCCTTGCCTGTGTCTATGTTGTGGTTTTAACAATTGGAATGTTTTTCCTTTTGAATAAGAAGTGGTTTAGCCAGTTGATGTTTGCCGTCATTGCAGTGGAAGCCGGCATCATGGGTGCTTTAGTTATTGATGGACATGGCGTTACCACATATGAAGAAATTAACTATGGTGATAAAAAGAATGAAGCCTTAGCAGTTTTATCAAAACAAATAAACGCCTCTGATCCATCATACTTTAGAGCTATCTCTACACTTGCTGCGGATGGTGCAAAAAACGATGGCATGAGAAACGACTACAATGGCGCTTCTTTCTTCCATTCTTTGTATAACTTTAATGTTGTCGACTTTGTCTATGATCAAATGATTATGACTTCAAGAACTGGATGGTCAGGAAGATATATTGAAAAGAGAATTGGTTTAGATAAATTCCTCGGTGTGAAATATTACTATATTGAAAAAGATAGAACTAGAGTGAAAGTCTCTCTCGATGAAAATAATAAGGCCGTGTATGAATATATTCCAAATGTTCCTCTTGGATTTGAAGATATCTCTGGCCAACATCCAAATGGCTATTTCTATACATATGAAGACAAGAGCCAAATCAATTTTGCTTTTAGCTATGACACCTTATATGTGAGAAATCCTGAAAACGGAAGCACTCCAATGTGTAGTGATTTTGCCTCTTCTTATTCTGATAACGCTTATCTCGCGGTGAGAAACGAAGAGATTTATCTTAAAGGTGCAGTTCTTACAAGAGAAGATATCGCTGAAATCAAAGAAACAGCGGGTGATGACTTAACTGTTGAAGATATTTACACAGTTAACAACATGGAAACTAAACCTGTCTATAGATCATCTTCATACACCGCGAATGATATTTCAAAGAAAGTCTATACCGCTCCAAGTGCAGCGAGAGATTTATCAATCAAACAATTACTTGATATTGTTGATACCACAACTGGTTCAACTTCAATGCCTGGTAAGAATGATAAACTTCAATATTTCTTTGTCTATGAACCAAAAGCTGGTAAGGCTTATCCATATGACCCTGAAGGAATGATTTATTACATTAACTCTAGCTATCAATCAAATAGGAAAGTTAACATCTATTTCATTGGTGAAGATGGTAAAGTTTTGACTTGGGATAATCATAATGATGATCGTTCAACAGATGCATCTTTAAGAAGAGGACCAAGAGGTTTCTATATCAGAAAAGATGGAGACAATCCTGCTCCAAAATTATCAAAGATAATTATTGTTCCACGTTGGTCTGATATTAATACAAGAGATGATATCTATTACGATTCATATACTGCTTTCAAAGCTAGAAACCAAAAGTTCAGTGATAATCCAGTGACAGATATCGTTTATAGAGACAATCATTTCTCATTTAAAACTAACTTTACAAAGACAAGGTTTGTCACCACTCAAATTGCTTATGAAAAAGGATGGAGTGTGACCGCAAAAGATAGTAGCGGCAAAACCACTTCTTTAAAACCATATTTAAGTCAAGGCGGATTCGTTAGTTTCATCGCTCCAGCCGGAGAAATGTCTTATGAAATGGACTTCTATCCTCCATATTTAAAGATGGGAACATATATCTCCTTAGTGGGATTAATCTGCTTCTCAACTTCTTTACTTGCCTATCTTTATATCGATACAGAATTAAATAAAAAGAAGCTTTTTAAGCTTCTATAGATTGTCCTTTTCTTTAATTAATAAGTCATAGACATAATTCTTTTTTAAATCAAATTCGTAAGAGACAATATCAGCAACATCCTTAAGGCTGATATTTTTCTTTAAGAGATATTTTGATCTCTCAAGTATTTTATTAATATCAACTTCTTCGTTTTGATTGTTACCTTCAACAACAAGAACCATTTCGCCGATTAAAGTGTTTTCATCGATATTAGATAGTTCTTCAAGACTTCCTTCAATATATTCCTCATTAAGTTTAGTAAGTTCTCTAGCGAGGCTTATTTTTCTATTTCCAAGGACTTTATATAAAGTCATAAGTGTCTTCTTAATACGATGTGGTGATTCATAGAAGATAAGAGTTTCTTTTTTGGTTTTGAGTTCTTCTAATTCCTCAATCATTTTGCTTTCAGTTGGATTTAAAAATCCATGGAAGTAGAAGTGACTAGAATCTAAAGAAGAGCCAACAAGCGCGGTTAATAAAGCATTTGAGCCCGGAATAACTGAGACTGATAAGTTTTCTTCTCTAGCGAGTTTAACAAGTATCTTTCCTGGATCTGAGATGCCTGGATAACCAGCATCAGAAACATAACAAACTTTCTTTCCTTCTTTTATAAGGTCGATAACGTGTTTAGACATTGAAACTTCATTATGCTCTCTTAAAGAGACAAGTTCTTTATGAATATCAAACTTCAAAAGAAGTGAAGAGGTGTTTCTTGTATCTTCACAAGCGATTAAATCTGCATTAGAAAGAACCTCAAGAGCGCGAGGAGACATATCCTTGAGGTTACCTATTGGAGTCGCTACTAAATAAAGAGTGTTGCTATTTGAATAGGATTTATTTCTTTGCATCTTTATCTTCCTTTTTTCTTGGTCTATAGACGACTTTGTTAAAGTCTTCTAATGGAATGAATTGAATATCATCTTCAGGACCTTCAATTTTAATGATCGTGGAAATGACATTGATGTTTGTGACCACATATTCTTTTTTATCAATCCATACTTTAGAACCAAGTTCAGGATAATCCTTTTTGGCTTCAGTATAGAAATCGTCTTCAAATTTTAAACAGCAGATGAGTTTGCCACAGTGTCCACTTAACTTAGGAATGTTAATCGCGAGCATTTGGTTTTTCGCTCTGGAGATGGAAATACCATCAAATTCATTTAAGAATGTGGCACAGCAAAGTGGAAGTCCACATAAACCAATACCACCAACCATCTTGGCTTTATCCCTTGAACCGATTTGACGGAGTTCAATTCTGGTTTTAAGTTTAGAGGCTAAGACTTTGAGGAGTTCTCTAAAATCCACTCTATCATCAGCGAGATAAGAGATGATGACTTTGGCCTTATCAAGAGTGTATTCACAGTTGGTAAGATTCATATCAAGAGCAAGTCTTTCAACCTCTTCTCTACATATTTTTGCGGCAATTTCCGCGTCTTTTTTATTATTTTCGTAAGCTTTTAAGTCTTCTTCAGTAGCAATTCTCACAATTGGTTTAAGACCTAAATTACTATCATATCTTTTAATTGAAACTGGCTTCATCGCGATTTGGCCGAGTTCAATTCCTCTCGCGGTTTCAACGACGACATAGTCATCGACATTAACAAAATCATCTTTCTTCACACCGAAGAAATAGCAACGAGAATTGCCTTCAAACTTTACACCCGCAAAGGCTCTATAGTCAGTTAATGGATATGTTTTTTCTTCTTCCATAGACTTATTCCTCCCTCATAAGATAAACGAGATGATCGATGATGAGAGATTGATTGATATTGAGATTAATCAAGTTCTTGGATTTGAGAAGATGAATCAAAATCTCACTCGGATCTTCAAATTTATCACTTAGCTTTTTAATTAACTCAACGTTTGAATTTAAGATGATGTCTTTTCCGTAACTGAAGGAAACAACATCTTCCATAATTTGAGTTAACATATCGATAAAGAATCTTAACGACTCTTTTGTTTTTACGTTTTTGCCCACAAGATACTGGGCGATATATGTGGCCTCTCTTTTATCAATGAGAAGAGCGTTTAAGAAATCAAAAAGCGATGTTTTAGCTTTCACATAATCATCGAAAGATTTCTTATCATTTACCACATCTTCAATCATATTTGGTTCGTTATAGAAATATGATAAGAATTCAGCATCCTCACTGTTGATGCCAGATAAAACTGCATCAGCGATAACTTCGTTTCTATTTAAAGATTTAATATGGAATCCTTGACATCTAGAAATGATAGTTGGAAGGATGTTAGATTCATTGTTTGTGGTTAAGAAAGCATAGATATTTGGGTATGGCTCTTCTAAAAATTTTAAAAGAGAATTGGTGGCTTCGTCACCCATATTTTCAATCAGATTAAGAATATAAATCTTAATGCCTTTCTTTTCCATCGCCTCTTTTTCAAAAGAAGTTTCTAATGAGGCAATCATGTCTTTTTTAATTGTTTCTTTTGAACCATCGATAACGATGAAATCTGGATAGTTGTCATCATCAACACGAAGACATGTAATGCATGAATTACAGGCAAGTGGAGATCTATCATCACAAATAATAGACTTCGCTAAAAACTTCGCCACCTCAAAAATTGGGGTTCCGAAATTACCTGAAATAAGATAGGCATGTGAAAGCTTATCATTTTCAAGAGCCCTCAAAAAAGTTTTGTATATTATTGGTTGATGTTTTTTTAAATATTCTTCTACTTGCATAAGCGTTCTAAAATTGCGTTTAAAGTATCTTGTTGAACTTCATTAACGCTTTTAGAAGCATCGATGATGACAAATCTTTCTGGATATCTCTTCGCGAGTTCTAAGAAAGAGTTTCTCACCTTGTTATGGAATTCTAATTTTTCAAGATCGAGTCTATTAACTTCTCTATCTTTGTTCTTAGCAATTCTTTCTAATCCAATTTTTGGATCGATATCGAATAAAAGCGTTAAATCTGGAAAGGTGTTTTCAGTTGCAAATAAATTAATTGATAAAATATTATCAATTCCTAATCCTCTTGCCCCACCTTGATAGGCAAGTGATGAATCGAGGTAACGATCACAAATAACAATTTTGCCTTCTTTTAATGCTGGCCAGACTTTTTCCACTAAATGTTGTCTTCTGCTAGCCGCGTATAAAAGGGCTTCTGTTCTTGGATCCATCTTCACATTATTTTTATCTAAAATAACGTTTCTGATTTGTTCAGCAATCTCTGTTCCACCTGGTTCTCTAGTGCGGACGATTTGATATCCTCTTCTGGTGAGTTCTTCAACAGCAAAGCTGACTGCAGTTGTTTTTCCTGAACCTTCTGGTCCTTCTAACGTAATAAACATAAACTCTCCTCCTAGATTTTTCTTCTGCCTTCCAAGGCCTTTCCAAGTGTAATTGAGTCGGTATAATCTAAATTTCCACCCATCGTTAAGCCATAGGCTAAACGAGTGACAGTTAGATTTTCAAATTCTTGAAGTTTTCTTGCAATATATAAAGCGGTGGTTTCGCCTTCGATTGTTGGGTTAGTAGCAAGAATGACTTCTTGGACATTGTTTTCTTTAATTCTTTCGACAAGAGAAGAATAATTTAATTCTTCTAATGTCTTTCCTTTATTAAGGGAAATTACTCCATTAAGAACGTGGTAGATACCTTTAAAACCTTCAGAGTTTTCAAAAGCGATGATATCCTTTGGATATGAGACCACCATTAAGAGTTGTTTGTTTCTTGTTTCATCTTTACAGATGTTACAAACATCTTCATCGGTGAGATTTCCACATATAGGACATTTCTTAATGGACTTTTTAAGATTAACTAAAGCTTCAGCCATCTCAAAAACATCTTCATCTGCCATATCAAGAATTGCATAGGCCATTCTTTCTGATGATTTCTTTCCGACAGATGGAAGTTTATTTAAGGATTCTTCTAATCTTACTAAAGCCTTAATTTTTTCCATTATTAGAAGCCCATGCCTCCTTTTTGACCGGTGATAGCTTCTTCAATAGCGTCTTCTTCTTCATCAATCTTTTCAATTAAAGCATTGATGCATGAAGCGAGTAATTCTTCGACCATTTCTTTGTTGTCTTTTTCAAAACCTTCTTCGTTGATAACGATAGATTTGACTTCTTTTGAACCAAGCATAGTGACGGTCACTAAACCAGCTTTTGATTCAACGAATTCTTTTTCATGTAAAGCGTCTTTTGCTTTTCTAAGTTCCCTTTGCATCTTTTGTGCTTGGGCGATCATTTGTTGCATATTCATACAAATTATTCTCCTTCTAGTTCAATAACTATATCTTTAGCCTTTGGTAATTTACCAATGCTTAATAAATCCATATATTTCTTTTGTAAGCGAACTGAATCACTTCTTGTGACAGCATAGACAAACATTTGATTCTCAAAGGCAATCTTTGTGATGTTTTGAAGTGCCTCTTGAGTTCCCTTCATATTTGCAGTTTCTACAGTGGATTTTAATGGACATTCAATAATTAGTATATTATTGGAGGCCACTAATGGGTGGGAATCAAATAAGATTGATGCCGCCTTTCCAAGTTGTGGATGAACGATATATCTCTTTAAGTTATCCCATTTACCACTGATGACATTTTTGATTTCTTTCTTCGCGCTGACCATGATATTAATCATTAAATCATCAGGGACTTCATACATCTCTTCACCAGTTAAATGCTTTGGAATGATTAATCCTTGGACATGATTGTTCACTTCAGCTGGGGCATCGAAGAGTGATGGTTGTTCAACAACGTTTGGTTTAGCTTCTTCAACTAAAGGTTCAACTGTTTGTTCACGAACTGGTGCTGGTTTAATCACTGGTTCGATATCAACTGGTCTTTCTTGAACTTGTTTAATACCAAAGACCATGACGAGTTTTAACATGGCAACTTCAAAGACTGGATTGATATTTTGAACAACTTTGTAATCTCTTTGAGTATCTAACAAGATATCAATTAATTCCATAACTTGAGAATCTCTCACTCTCTTGGAAAGCGCCATAGCCTCTGTAGTTGGAAGTTTTCCTAAGAAAGATTCTTTTCTTGTGTTCATAAAGATTAATAAATCTTTAAAAATATCTAATAAATCAGAAGTCAAACGTTTGATATCTGTACCTTTATCAATGTAATTGTTTACTCTCTTTAAGACATCAGCGATATCTCCATCAAAGATGGATTTGATTAATTCAATCTTTTCCTCAATGGATTCCAAAGAGAAGATTTCTAAGACATCTTCTTCTTTTAAGACATCACCTGAATAGGCAAGAACTTGATCGAGCATCGAAAGAGCGTCTCTCATTCCTCCATCAGCAAGGGAAATGATTAAATCAACCGCGGAAGCATTGTAAACAATGTTTTCTTTTTCTAAGACGATTTGAAGTCTTTCTCTAATATCAGCATCACTGACTTTTGAGAAGTCATATCTTTGACATCTTGAAAGGATGGTTGGAAGAATCTTATGAGGCTCTGTGGTTGCTAAAATGAAGATGACATGGGATGGTGGCTCTTCAAGTGTTTTAAGCAAAGCATTAAAAGCACCTGGAGACATCATATGAACTTCATCGATAATATATACTTTGTATTTACCTAAAATTGTTCCGTATTTAACACGGTCAACGATTTCTCTAACTTGATCAACACCATTATTAGAGGCAGCATCGATTTCGATGACATCTGGATGTGTGCCTTTGTTAATAGCAATACAGTTGTCGCAGTGGTTACATTGACAACCAATACCTTCTTCACAGTTCAAGGCTTTAGCGAGAAGCTTAGCCATTGTGGTTTTTCCTGTTCCTCTAGGACCAGCAAAAAGATATGCATGAGCAATCTTTCCTGTCGCTAACGCGTTCTTTATAGTTTTAACTATATGTTGTTGTCCGGCTACTTCTTCAAAAGTTGTTGGACGATATGTTCTATATAATGCTTTATATGCCATTTTTTCTTCACCTTTTATGATTATACACAATTTAGTCGTTTCTTAAAATCTTTAATATAAATATTAACGAAAAAGACAAAAACTTTTTATACTTTAACGATAGTGTGATACAATACTTTCGCTTGTGGAGATTACATTATGATGGAAGAAAGCATGTTTCAAAGATTAGAAACCGCAAAAAAACGTTTAGCGGAAATAGATGAACAATTAATGGATGAGAATGTCACCCGTGATTTAGCCAACTTCCGTTCTTTAACAAAAGAAAGAGCAAACTTGGACCCACAAGTTGAAAACTTTAACAAATACTTAAAACTTCAAGAAGATAGAACCGGTGCTCTTGAAATGTCTAATGACTCTGATGCTGAAATTGCAGAAATGGGCAAAGAAGAACTCAAGAGAATTAACCAAGAGGAAGAAAAACTTGTTGAGTTATTAAAAACTCTCTTGCTTCCAAAAGATCCTAACGATGATAAAAACATCATTGTTGAAATCAGAGGCGCTGCTGGTGGTGACGAAGCAAACATCTTTGCGGGTGATTTATTCAGAATGTATACCAGATACGCTGAAGCTCAAGGATGGAAGATTCAACTTATGGATGAAAACCCATCTGAAGCTGGTGGATTCTCTCAAATCTCTTTCATGATTAAAGGTGATGGAGTTTATTCTAAACTCAAATTCGAATCAGGCGCTCATAGAGTTCAAAGAGTTCCTAAGACAGAAGCGGCTGGAAGAATTCATACATCAACTGCGACAGTACTAGTTATGCCTGAGGCAGAAGAAATTGATGTTCAAATCAACCCTAATGATTTGCAAGTTGATACTTATCACTCTCAAGGTGCTGGTGGACAAAACGTTAATAAGACTGAATCCGCAGTTAGAATTACACATATTCCAACCGGTATTGTCGTAGCCTGCCAAACTGAAAAATCACAAATTCAAAATAGAGCAATCGCTATGCAAATGTTAAGAGCAAAGATGTATTCAACCCTCTTAGAAGAACAACAATCCAAACTCGGCGCTGAAAGAAAATTAAAAGTCGGAACCGGTGAAAGAAGCGAAAAGATTAGAACATACAATTACCCACAAAATAGGGTAACTGACCATAGAATTGGTTTTACAATTCAAAAGCTTGATAGAGTTATGGAAGGTGAACTTGATGAAGTCATCGATGCCCTCATCCATTTCGATCAAGCACAAAAAATGGCTGGAGAAAATTAATGCCATCAATTAGAGAAAAATATTTTGAACTAAAAAAGATTAAATCGCCCTATTTGAACGAAAATGTCATTAGGGCTCTTTTAATGCACACAAACGATATTAGAAGCCCTTTAGATTTGACTTTAAATATGGAAAAAGAGTGCAAAAACTGCGCAAAACTTGCTGAAATGATTGAAAATATTGTTTCTGGAGTGCCATATCAATATGTCATCAATGAATCTATTTTCAATAAAGTATATTTCTATGTTGATAATAGAGTTTTGATTCCTCGAAATGAAACTGAGGAGTTGTTCCAAAGAACTGTTAAACTCATAAATGAACTTCATTTGGAGAATAAAATATACCTTGATTTCTGCACTGGAAGTGGTGTTTTAGGTATTTCTTTGAAACTTAATTACCCTCAATCAGAAGTCTATGTTTCAGATATATCTAAGGATGCATTAGATGTTGTAAAGATTAATATGAATAGGTTAAACACAAATGTTGAAATCGTTGAAAGTGATATGCTAAATAATGTGCTTTCATTAAATAAGAAGTTTGATGTTTTGATTTCTAATCCTCCATATATTCCTTCTAAAGACACAGTTGACAAACAAGTGTTAGAATATGAACCACATATTGCCTTGTTTGCGAATCCTGACACCAGATTCTATGAAGAAGTTTTTAAACATTATAAAGAATTGATGAATGAGAAATATCTATTAGCCTTTGAAATTGGTGAAGATATGGAAGAATCACTTATTTTGTTAATTAAGAAATACTTTATTAATGTTAAATATACCTTTGAAAAGGACATCTACAATAAAACTAGATTTTTATTTATAATAAATGAGTAATATGGATAAGCAAGAACTCGATATCATTTCTTATAAACTTCATAACCATGGAGTGATCGCCTTTCCTACTGAAACTGTCTTTGGTTTGGGAATCGCTTTTAATGATGAAGAAGCTTATAAGAGAATGTCTTTTGTTAAAAGAAGACCAGAAAATAAACCATACACTTTAATGCTTTCTAAAGTGGAAGATATTGAAAAGTATGCTTATTTAAACGACACCTCAAGAAAGATTATTAAGAAATTTATGCCAGGGGCGGTCACTGTTTTACTAAAAGTAAAAGATAATGTACCAGCCCATGTTACTTTAAATACTGGAGTTATTGGTATTAGAGTGCCGGATTTTGATATTCCGCTTGAGATAATTAACCGTGTTGGTTTTCCTCTTTTAGTTCCTTCTGCAAACAGATCAGGAGAAAAGCCATGCATGTCCTCTTTGGAATGCGAAGAAACATTCCATGGGGAATTAGATTACATCGTTAAAGGAAAAGCTTTAGGAGGCGTTCCATCCACAATAATTGATTTAACTCAAGAAGGATTTAAAATTATTAGAGAAGGTCCAATCAAAGAAAAAGATATATTAGAAGCATTGGAGGAAAGATGATGAGAATTGCAATTGGAAATGATCATGGTGGTCTTGAATATAAAAACGAAGTCGTTAAATATCTAAAAGATAATGGCTATGAAGTAATCAATGTTGGCACAGATACAAAAGATTCTTGTCACTATCCTGAATTTGGAATAAAAGTTGGTGAACTTGTTGCCTCTAAACAAGCTGACTTCGGCATCGTTATCTGCACATCAGGTGAAGGCATTATGATGGCCGCTAACAAAGTTAAAGGTGTGAGATGCGGAATTGGCTATAACGATGATGTCTCTAGATTAATGAGACAACACAATGATGCAAATGTGATTGCCTTTGGCCAAAAGTTCATGGAACTTAATGATGTTTTAAGAAGAATCGATATATTCCTTCACACAGAATTCGAAGGTGGAAGACATCAAACAAGAGTCTCCATGATTGAAGATTACGAAAAATAATTAAAAATATTTTGTGAGAAAATTTAAAAACGTCCCTATGTATATAATATGGGGACTTTTTTCAAATGCTCTAG
>CAMOSS010000007.1 GCA_946625055.1 uncultured Caryophanales bacterium | reverse complement strand
ACATCTCTGTCTACGTTACAGAAGATATGGTCGGACACAAATTAGGTGAATTCTCTCCAACAAGAAAATACACCGGACATACAGGCCACACTGCTGAAGATAAAGCAGCAGCCGCAGGCAAATAGTTTAGGAGGTAATTATGGCTACAAAGAAAGTTAAAGAAGCACCAGTTGCTGAAGAAGTCAAAAAAGCTCCTAGAAAAGCAAAGAAAGCTGAAGTGAAAGAACCTGCTAAACCAGCAGTCACAGAAGCAAGAGCAATGGCAAAGAACGTTAGAGTTACTCCAAGAAAAGCTCGCTTAGTCATCGACCTCGTTAGAGGTAAGAGTGTCAAAGAAGCCTTAGGCATTCTTAGAAACACCAACAAAGCGGCTAGCGAACCAGTTTCTAAAGTAATTAGAAGTGCCGCTGCTAACGCCATCAACAACTTCGGTATGGATGAAGAAAGCTTATACATCGCTGAAATCTATGCTAACGATGGCTTAAGAATGAAACGTTACCTTCCAAGAGCGAAGGGTTCCGCTTCAGGATTAGTTAAAAGAGACTCCCACATTACTGTGGTGGTCAAGATGAGATAGGAGGATCGAGACAATGGGTCAAAAAGTTAATCCAGTTGGTATGAGAATTGGCGTTAACCGTGATTGGAATTCCAAATGGTACGCTAACGATAACGATTATCATGTGTTCTTAAACCAAGACATCAAGATTCGTAACTATCTTAAGAAAGCAATTAAAGATGCTGGTCTCTCTCATATTCAAATTGAAAGAGTCAAAACCGATAAAGGTTACAATGTCATCATTTCTTGCTTCGTCGTTCGTGTCGGTGTTGTCATCGGTCAAGATGGCAAGAACGTCGCCGAACTCAAAAAAGCATTAGCTAAATTTTTAAATAAAGGTGACACAGTGAGACTCGATGTCGTCGAAGTTAAAAATCCTAACTTAGATGCAGTCTTAGTCGCCGAAGACATCGCTAAAAAACTTGAAGCCCGTGCTTCCTTTAGAACCGTTCAAAAGAAAGCCATTCAAGAAGTTAGAAGAGCAGGAGCAAAGGGATGCCGTACACTCATCTCTGGCCGTCTCGGTGGTGCTGATATCGCTAGAAGCGAAGGTTACAAAGAAGGAATTATCCCTCTTCATACCTTAAGAAGTGATATCGACTACGCTTGCACAGAAGCTGCTACACAATATGGCCGCTTAGGTGTCAAAGTGTGGATCTGCCGTGGTGAAATTCGTCCTACTCGTAAAGCGAAGAAAGGAGAATAATCCATGTTACAACCAAAAAGAACAAAATATAGACGTCCACATATCATTAGATATGAAGGTCACACAAAGGGTGGAACCAAGGTTGACTTCGGTGAATATGGTCTTCAAGCCTTAGAAGGTAACTGGATTACCGCGAGACAAATTGAAGCTGCTCGTATGGTTCTCTCCCGTTACACCAAAAGAAGTGGTCAAGTTTACATCCGTATCTTCCCACACTTAGCAAAAACTAAAAAACCTGCAGAAGTTCGTATGGGTTCCGGTAAAGGTTCACCAGAAGAATGGGTTGCAGTCGTCAAAGAAGGACGCGTCATGTTTGAAATCGGTGGCGTGGCTCCTGAAATGGCAAGAGAAGCATTACGCTTAGCCGCGTACAAACTTCCAATCAAATGCCGCGTTATCAAGAAAGGAGAATAATTGAGTTATGAAAATTTCTGAAGTTAGAGAATTAACAAACGCTGAACTTTCAACCAAGTTATACGAACTTAAAGAACAACTCTTTGATCTCCGTAGAAAGAAAGCTGTCGGCGCTCTCGAACATGGTGAAGAAGTCACACGTGTTCGTAAAGACATCGCAAGAGTCTCAATGGTTCTTCGCGAAAGAGAATTAGAAAGTAAATAAGGAGGAAAATTGTCATGGAAAGAAAAGTTGCTACAAGACGTGCAATTCAAGGTGTCGTTGTCAGTGATAAAAACGAAAAGACAATTGTTGTCCTTGTTGAAACACATAAACGCCATCCAAAGTATGGCAAACGCGTTAAATATTCAAAGAAGTATTACGCGCACGATGAAAATAATGAAGCCAAAGTTGGTGATACAGTCACCATCATGGAAACAAGACCTCTCTCTGCTTTAAAGAGATTCAGACTCGTCTCCGTTGATAAAAAGGCTGAAATTATTGAAAAGATTGAAGAGGAGGTCGCCTAATTATGGTCCAAACAGAAACGAATCTTGTTGTGGCAGATAACTCTGGTGCCCGTTCAGTCAGAGCCTTCCGTTTATTCGGTGGCAGCCATAGAAAATCTTCTTCTATCGGTGATGTCATCTTATGTGCGGTCAAGGATGCCGTCCCAGGCGGCAAAGTTAAAAAAGGTGACGTCGTCAGATGCGTCATCGTCAGAACCAAGAAAGCAATCAATAGACCAAACGGTTCCACAATTGCCTTCGATGATAACGCTGTTGTTATCATCAATGAAGATGGTTCCCCAGTCGGCACACGTGTCTTCGGACCTGTCGCCCGTGAATTAAGAGAAAAAGGTGAAGGATTCATGAAAATTGTTTCCTTAGCACCTGAAGTGTTATAAGGAGGAAAAGACTATGAACCTTTTAGTAGGAGATAAAGTCATCGTTATCGCCGGCAATGATAAAGGCAAACAAGGTACCATTCAAAAAGTGTATCCAAAGCTCAACAAAGTTGTCGTTGAAAACGTTAACGTCCGTAAAAAACACAAAAAACCAACCCAACAAAACCCAGAAGGTAGTATCGTTGAAGTCTACGCCCCAATCGATGCATCTAACGTTATGTTATTAGATCCAAAGACCAAAAAACCAACCAGAATTGGTCATAAAGAAGTCAAGGGCAAGAAAGTCAGATACGCCAAAAAGTCTGGCACAGTATTATAAGGAGGAAAGTCGTCATGGCAGAAAAAATGAGAGTTTTCCACGTCACAAAACGTGCTGAAGATAGTAAATGGACTGTCAAAGAAGAAAAAACAGATGATGTCTTACACCTCTTTGATACCCGTGAAGAAGCAACAAGATACTGCGAACAATTTGCAGAAGAAAAAGATGCTTTAATCAAATACCATGCTTCCAAAGGCAAAAACAAAGGCAGAATCATTGAAGTCTACAATTCTAGAACAATGGATCCAAGAGAATTTGCCAAATTAATGGAAAAGTATGAAGAAGAAAATGATTCTTTAAAGGAAGAAGAGCCAGAAGAAAAACCTGCTAAACCTGTTAAAGAAGAAAAAGCTCCAGTTAAGGAAGAAAAGAAAGAAGAACCAAAACCAGAGCCAAAGAAGGAAGAAGCTCCAAAAGCTGAACCTAAAAAAGAAGTGAAAAAGGTTGCTCCTAAGAAAGAAGTTAAACCTGTTCAAACCGCTGAGATGAATAGATTAAAAGCTAAATACCTTAGCGAAGTTAAACCAGCATTAATGGAAGAATTCAAATATGAATCCACAATGCAAATCCCAGCATTAAATAAAGTCGTTATCAACATCGGTGTTGGTGATGCCTTAAGCGATGCTAAGAGATTAGAAGAAGCCGTGGCTGAACTCGCTCAAATCACTGGTCAAAAACCAATCATTACAAAAGCGAAGAAATCCATCGCTGCCTTCAAACTCAGAGAAGGTCAAGAAATCGGTTGTAAAGTTACTCTTAGAGGTACAAGAATGTACGAATTCTTAGATAAACTCGTCTCCATTTCTCTCCCACGTGTTCGTGACTTCCGTGGTGTTTCCAGAAACGCTTTCGATGGTCGTGGTAACTACACATTAGGTATCAAAGAACAATTAATCTTCCCTGAAATCGATTATGATAAGGTTCAAAAAGTTCGTGGTATGGATATCGTTATCGTTACCACTGCAAGAACCGATAAAGAAGCATATTCCTTACTTGAAAAGTTAGGTATGCCATTCCAACGCTAAGAAAGGAGTCCACTGTATTATGGCAAAAACAAGTCAAAAGGTCCGTCAAAGCAGACCACAAAAATACAAAGTTCGTGAATATACAAGATGTGAACGTTGTGGACGTCCTCACTCAGTGTATTCAAAATTCCACTTATGCAGAGTTTGCATTCGTGAATTAGCCTATAAGGGTGAAATCCCAGGCTTAAAGAAATCATCTTGGTAATATGAAAGGAGAATTATAGATTATGATGACTGATCCAATTGCGGATATGCTTACAAGAATCCGTAACGCAAATGCATTAAATTATGAATCTGTTTCTCTTCCTTCAAGCAAAATGAAAGTTGAAATCGCCAAGATTCTTAAAGAAGAAGGCTTCATCGTTGACTACAAAGTTAAAGGTGAATCCAAAAAAGAATTAAATATCACTCTTAAATATGCTGAAGATGGTACAAGAGTTATCTCCGGTCTTAAGAAGATCTCAAAACCAGGCTTAAGAGTGAACGTCGGTTGTGACAAACTTCCACGTGTCCGTAAAGGTTTAGGTATTGCAATCATCTCTACCTCACAAGGTATCATGACAGATGCAAAAGCTAGAACCTTAGGCATCGGTGGTGAAGTTGTCGCCTACGTCTGGTAATAGGAGGTAAGTTTATGTCACGTATCGGAAATAAACCTGTCGCTATTCCAGCTGGAGTTACCGTTGATGTTTTAGAAGGTAAACTCCTCGTTAAAGGTCCTAAAGGAAGCTTAGAAGTTTCTCTCAACAGTGGTATTGATGCCAAAGTCGAAGGAACAAACTTAGTCTTCACTAGACAAAACGAACAAAAACAAACAAAACAAAACCATGGTACCGTCCGCGCTAACGCCCATAACGCTGTCGTCGGTGTCTCCGAAGGCTTCAAGAAATCCTTAGAGATGAAAGGTATCGGTTACAAAGCTCAAATGAACGGTAAGACCGTTACATTATGGGCTGGATACAGCCACACCATTGATATCGTTCCAAACGAAGGTGTGACCATCACACTCCCAAGCCCAACTGAAATTGTTGTTGAAGGTATTTCAAAACAAGCAGTTGGCCAAACCGCTGCGAGAATTAGAGAAGTTCGTCCACCAGAACCATACCTTGGTAAAGGTATTCGTTACAAAGGTGAACACATCTCACTCAAAGAAGGTAAGAGAGCTGCCGCCGGTGGCAAAAAATAATAGAAAGGTAGGAAAAAGTAATGATCGTCAAACAATCCAAAAATGTCTCACGTGTCAGACGTCATGCCCGTGTCAGAGCGAAAGTTTCTGGTACAGCAGAATGTCCAAGACTTTGTCTCTACCGTTCTAACAAGAACATCGAGGCACAAATCATTGATGATGTTAAAGGTATGACCCTCGTCTCCTCTTCATCAATGACTCTCAAACTTGAACATGGTGGAAATATCGAAGCCGCTCAAAAAGTCGGTGAAGATATCGCTAAAAAAGCTTTAAAAGCTAATATCACAAATGTTGTCTTTGACCGTTCTGGTTATATCTACCACGGCCGTGTCAAAGCCCTTGCTGAAGCCGCTCGTGAAGCTGGCTTAAAATTCTAGGAGGTAGCTTATGTTAGAAGAAGAAAAAGTTGTTGCTCCAGCAGAAGCTGAAGTCAAAGCCGAAGAAGCTCCTAAATCAGAAGAAGCTCCTAAAGAAGCAAGAGAAAATCGTCGTCCAAGAGGCGATCGTAGAAATAACGATCGTAGAGGAAGAAGAGATGATAGAAGAGACCAACCAAAAGAATTTGATGAAAGAGTCGTCTATATCAACCGTGTTTCCAAAACCGTTAAAGGTGGACGTCGTATGAAATTCACTGCCTTAGTGGTCATCGGTGATTACAAAGGTAGATATGGATTCGCCCTCGCAAAAGCCGCTGAAGTCCCAGATGCTATTAAGAAAGCATCCGAAGCTGCTAAAAAGAACATTCACACCATCAAACTCGTCAAACAAGGTAACACCATTTCTCACGAAATCGTTGGCCAATTTGGCGCATGTAATGTTTATTTAAAACCAGCCCCTGAAGGTACCGGTGTTATCGCCGGTGGGCCAGTCCGTGCTATTCTTGAACTCGCTGGCGTTCAAAACGTCTGCTCCAAGATCTATGGTAGTAGAGCACCAATCAATGTTATTCGTGCCACAAGCCATGGCTTAGATGAACTCAAGAACTACAAGGATATGAAAGCCCTTCGTGGTAAAGAATAGTCTTTCCTAAAAACCCAAAAGAAAAATAGTAGGGAGGTACACATATGAAATTACATGAACTTCAATATACCGATGGTTCCCGCCAAAAACACTATCGTAAAGGTAGAGGTCTTGGTTCTGGTAATGGCAAAACTGCCGGTACCGGTCACAAAGGCCAAAACTCCAGAAGTGGTGGCGGTGTCCGCTTAGGCTTCGAAGGTGGTCAAATGCCTTTATGGAGAAGACTTCCTAAACGTGGATTTAAGAATGTCAATCATGTGACATATGCCACAATCAATGTCTCCGAACTCAATCGTTATGAAAACGGAACAGTGGTTACTCCAGCTTTATTAAAAGAAGATGGTCTTCTTAAAAAAGAATATGATGGATTAAAAGTGCTCGGAAATGGTAAACTTGAAAAGAGCTTAACAGTTTCTGCTCATAAATTCTCAGATTCCGCAAAAGAAGCAATTGAAAAAGCTGGCGGCAAAGTCGAGGTCCTATAATATGAAAAAAATCGGTGCAATCCTCAAGAATAAAGAGATCATGGGTCGTATTATGTTTACGATCTTAATTCTCTTTGTCTTCCGAATTGGCGCCCAAATTACCGTTCCAGGTGTTAAAGTTGCCGCAGATTTACAATCTTACTTGTCATCTAACAACGCTTTAGCACTCATGAACATCCTCGGTGGTGGAACATTACAAACATTCTCAATCTTCGCGCTTGGTGTTTCCCCATACATCACCGCTCAAATTATCGTTTCTCTGTTATCAACTGATGTCTTACCAGCCTTAACAGAACTTAAACGACAAGGCCAATACGGAAGAAAAAAGATGGAAATGGCCACCCGTTACTTAACTCTTATGTTAGGTGCGGTTCAAGCCTATGGTATCATTCAAACCTTAAAGTCTGCTGATACTAATTACATCACCTTTACAGTTGGTCAATATGAATGGTTAACATATATTTATGTTATCGTCGTCATGATGGCTGGCTCCATGCTCGTGATGTGGCTTGGTGACCAAATCTCAGTTAAGGGTATCGGAAATGGTATCTCAATGATTATCTTTGCAGGTATCGTTTGCTCCCTTCCAACTCAAATCATGACTGCTTTCTCTCAATGGATTGGTCAGTCATGGGGAACTGGAAAAGAACTCACTGGTATCTTCCAATTCCTTCTCTATATATTCGCATACTTGCTCATCATCTCCTTTGTTACATTCATCGAATTATCAAAGAGAAAAATTCCTGTTCAACACTCAGGAAAAGGTGGACAAACTCAAGCTATGGCCAAAGCGTCATTCTTACCAATTAAGGTCAACGCTGCTGGTGTTATCCCTGTCATCTTTGCTAGCTCAATCATGATGGCTCCATCAGTGGTTACCGCCTTCGTTAGTCCAGAACACACATCTGATGCTTGGTTAGGAATCTTCAATTCTTCAACCTTGTATGATATGGGAAGTTGGTCAATGCCATGGGGATTAATCATCTATATCGTATTAATCTTCGTCTTCTCATTCTTCTATGCGAATATCCAAATCAACCCACAAGAACTCGCTGAAAACTTCCAAAAGAACGGTTCTTACATTCCAGGCATTCGTCCAGGTAATGAAACAGAACGTTATGTAAAGAAAGTTCTCAACAGAGTCACAGTTATCGGCGCATTTAGCTTAGCTATAATCGCCGCCTTACCACCAGTCTTAACGATGACAAAAGTCTTTGGTTCTAACCAATCTCTTGCTCTCGGTGGTACAGGTCTTATCATCGTCGTGGGCGTTGCCCTTGAACTTAATACCCAAATCGACGGTTTACTTGCGGGTAAATCATTCGATGAGGTCGTCGCTAGTGGAGGTCGTTAATACTTATGAAGAAAAACATTATCTTAATGGGCCCACCAGGGGCAGGAAAAGGCACTCTTGCAAAGAAACTTGTGCAAAAATATGGCTTTGCTCATATTTCAACAGGTGACATGTTTAGAGAGGCCATGAAACAGGGCACGGAACTTGGTTTACTCGCCAAGTCCTACATCGATCGTGGAGATTTAGTTCCTGATGAAGTCACTATTGGCATCGTTAGAGAACGTTTATCTCAAAACGATCTCGACAATGGCTTCTTACTCGATGGTTTTCCAAGAACACTTGTTCAAGCCGAACAACTTGAGAAAATCGCTAAAGAAGTCAACCGTCCAATCGATACAGTTATCAACTTAGATTGTGACGAAAAAGAACTTATTAGACGTATTTCCGGTCGTCGCGTTTGTAAAGTCTGTGGCGCGCCATTCCACATCGACTCCATGAGACCAAAAGTCGAAGGTGTCTGTGATAACTGTGGTGGACCACTCATGCAAAGAGCCGATGATAACGAAGAAGCTCTAAAAGTTCGTTTACAACATTATGTTAAGAGCACTAAACCATTGTTGGACTTCTATGAAGACCGCAAGCTTCTTAGTTCATACAATTCTTTAGTGGATTCTAACGTATTACTCGATGAAATTTCTCAATTCTTAGAAAAATAACATTATGATTATTACAAAATCTGCACGTGAAATTGAATTAATGAAAGAAGCCGGTCGTGTCGTTGGACTCGTCTTCAAAACTCTTGAAGAAAAAATCCACGCGGGTATGACCACGCTTGAAATCGACGAGATTGTCGAAAAGACAATGCTTGAAAATGGCTGTAAACCAGAAGAAAAAGGATATTATGGATATCCCGCTTCTGCCTGTGTTTCGGTCAACGATACATTAATTCACGGTATCCCTTCTTCAAAGATTATCTTAAGAGAGGGAGATATTGTCAGTGTTGATATTGTCGCTAATTATAAAGGCTATAACGCTGATGCGTGCCGTACCTTCAAGGTCGGCACCATCACCGAAAGAGCCGACAGACTGATGAGAGTGACAAAAGAAGCCTTCTTCGAAGCTCTTAAATACGTCAAAGTCGGTAATCATATCGGTGATATCAGTCACGCCGTTCAAGAATATGTAGAAAAACATGGCTACAATGTGACAAGAGAGTTCACAGGACATGGCATTGGTAAATCCATGCACGAAGATCCTTCAATTCCAAACTATGGAAAAGCGGGAACTGGTCCAGAGATTAAACCATATACTGCTTTATGCATTGAACCAATGGTTCTTGAAGGCCGTAAGGACACAAGAATCTTAGGGGATGGCTGGACAGTCAAAGCCAAAGATGGAAAACTTACTTGTCATTATGAAAACACAGTGATCGTCTATGAAGATCATTATGAGATCATTACCATGTATGAAGGAGAGAAATAATTATGTCAAAACAAGACGTCATCGAAGTACAGGCTGTCGTTACCGAGACTCTACCTAACGCAATGTTTAAGGTAAAGCTCGAAAACGGCGTGGTAATTCTGGCTACCGTTTCTGGAAAAATCCGAATGAATTATATTCGCATCCTTCCAGGTGATAGAGTTACCGTTGAAATTTCGCCTTATGATTTAACACGGGGCCGCATTACATTTAGATTTAAATAGTCTAAAAGAAAATTTATTGGAGGAAATTACTTATGAAAGTCAGACCTTCCGTCAAACCTATTTGCAGCAAGTGCAGAGTCATTAAGAGAAATGGCAAAGTTATGGTCATTTGCTCCGATCCAAAGCACAAGCAAAGACAAGGTTAATTTAGGAGGAAAATAGAATATGGCACGTATAGTTGGTGTTGATATTCCAAACGATAAACCAGTATATATCTCCCTTACCTATATCTATGGTATCGGTAGAACAACTGCGCTTAAAATTTGTGAAAATGCTAAAGTTGATAGCACAATCAGAGTTAAGAATTTAACTGATGAACAATTCGCAAGCATCAGAAATGAACTTGCAAACTATAAAGTCGAAGGTGATCTTCGTAGAGAAACCGCTCTTAACATCAAAAGATTAACTGAAATCGGATGTTACCGTGGTAAGAGACATAGAGCAGGTCTTCCTGTTCGTGGTCAAAGAACAAAAACAAATGCCAGAACACGTAAAGGTCCACGTAGAACCATTGCGAATAAGAAAATGGCACCTAAATAATATTGAAAGGAGAAATGATATATGGCTACAAAGACAAATGCCCGTAAAAAGAAAATCAAACGTTCATATACCCGTGGCGTCGCACATATCCACGCTACTTTCAATAACACCATCGTCACAATTGCTGACGAACAAGGTAATGTTATCGCATGGTCCAGCGCTGGTCACATGGGCTTCAAAGGAGCAAAGAAATCTACTCCATTCGCCGCTTCTCAAGCTGCTGAAGCCGCTGGCAAAACCGCATATGAACAAGGACTTAGATCCGTTGACGTCGATGTCAAAGGCCCAGGTCCAGGTAGAGAAGGCGCCATCCGCTCTTTAGCAGTTGCTGGCCTTCAAGTATTATCCATCACTGATAGTACACCAATTCCACACAATGGATGCCGTCCACCAAAACGCCCACGTGGATAATCTAGTGAAAGGAGATAATTAATCATGAAAATTGCAAACCCATTCGAAAGATTCGGCGTTACACAAGCCGACTATGACGGAAATGAAAACTATGGTAGATTCGTCATCGAACCATTAGAAAGAGGCTTTGGCCTTACCTTAGGTAATGCTTTAAGAAGAGTTCTCTTATCAAGCTTACCAGGTGCTTCCGTTTACGCTATTGAAATCGAAGGTGCAAGACACGAATTCTCCGCTTTAGATGGTGTTGAAGAAGATGTCACAACAATCATCCTCAATCTCAAAGACTTAATCTTAAAGATTGATGAAGAAGATGATTCTAATAAGAGATTAGAAATCAATGTTAAGGGACCAGCTGTTGTTAAGGCCTCTGACATTGTCTGCCCAACTGGTGTTGAAGTCGTCAATAAAGACTTAGTCCTCGCCAGAGTGACAGAAAATGGTGAATTCCACGCTGTATTACACGCTCGTAACGGTCGTGGTTATGTCACTGCAGAACAAAATAAAGCACTCCGTCCAAATCTTGCTCGTGGTGTTATCGCTACCGATAGTAACTACTCCCCAGTGAGAAAAGCTAACTATACCAGCGATCCAACCCGTGTTGGTCACGATTCAAAATTTGACAAGTTAACACTTGAAGTTTGGACAGATGGTAGCGTTACTCCTCAAGAAGCTGTTGTTCTCTCCGCTCAAATCTTAATTGCTCACTTCGAGAAATTCTTAGGTTTAGTTGAGAATACAAGAGACATCAATATCGAAAAAGATGAAAAAGTCGAAACCGTTAACGAATTCGAAAACGTTTCCATCGAAGAACTCGATCTCAGTGTCCGTTCCTACAACTGCTTAAAGAGAGCACAAATCGGTTCAGTTCTCGAATTAACAGAGAAATCTGAAGACGAAATGATGAAAGTTAAAAACCTCGGTAAAAAATCTCTCAAAGAGATCAAAGACAAACTTGCCGAACGTGGTCTTTCATTCAGAGAATTCCAATAGGGAGGTAAATTATGCCAGCACAAGGTCGTAAAAACGTACATGGTAAGACCGGCGTGAGATTCAAAGCCGCCTATACCAAATCAAAATATGAAAACATGCTTCGTAATGTTGTGACCGATTTAGTCCTTCACGGCCAAGTTAAAGTCACAAAAGCCACATCTGTTGATGTCGTTAAAGAAGCTGCTAAACTCATTACATTAACCAAAAAGGAAGATGTGATGAACGCCAAGAGAAATGCGATGAGATTCCTCCGCAATATCTCTGATGAAAAAGGTGTTTCCGCTTTAGACAAATTATTTAATGAAATTGGTCCAAAGATGAAAGACCGTCAAGGTGGTTATACCCGTACACTCCGTCTTGAAAATAGACGTGGTGACAACGCTCCAGTTGTCTTAGTGACATGGGTTGACTAATCCTTAATTCTATCTATTAAGCTTAAAAGGAGCCAATTTGGCTTCTTTTTTCTTTTAATGATAAAATACTAAGTATGAGTGTAAAAAGGTTTAAAAACCCCGGTTCTAAGCATTTATTAATAATTGCAATAATCCTCTTATTATTAACAGGATTACTCTTTTACTATACGATGTGGGTCATGCCTTTATTTATCTGGCTAATAATATTAGGAGTAGCCCTTATAAGCATTATCTTATTTATTATTGTTGAGCACCCAATCTTTCTTATTATTGAATCCTTGTTTGGAATAGGATCTGTTGTTCCAACAATTGTGTTTTCTTTCTTTTCTCATATTTATACAAACATCACAAATGTGGGCACATTCTTATATTGTGGAGTTCTACCTTGGTTGGTAGTACTTTCTTGGATTGGACTTACCGTTTATTGTATTATTATTCTCATAAGAGATTAATATCAAGGAGGGATTAGGCATGGTTATTTATATTAAAATGACAAAAAAAGATTATAAAAAGAATCCTAAGACTTATTCTCTTGAAGTTATTAAAAAGGAATTAGACTAAAACAACTGTAATGAATATTTTTCTTATTATAAATAAGAGTGTATAATAGCAACAGGTATATTATGGAAATTAAATTATATAACTCATTAACAAATAAAATCGAAGTCTTCAAACCTCTTAAGGAGGGAGAAGTTTCAATGTATGTCTGTGGACCAACAGTCTATAACTATCCACACATTGGTAACATGAGACCAGTGGTGACTTTTGACACCCTTAGAAGATTCTTTGAATATCTTGGATATAAAGTTACTTATGTCTCTAACTTCACTGACGTCGATGATAAAATCATCAACGAATCTAAGAAACAAGGCAAGTCTGAAAAAGAATTAACCACATATTTCATCTCAGAATTCCAAAAGACTATTCACGCTTTAGGAAGCCTTGATCCGAACATCACTCCTAAAGTTACTGAATACATTGACTCAATCATTAACTATATTGATAATCTCGTAAAGTTAGACGCGGCATATGTCGTGGACGGGGATGTTTACTTTAGAGTGCCTCGTATTCGCGATTATGGGTGCCTTTCAGGCATTTCTATTGAAGACCTTAATGTCGGCGCGAGAATCGAAGAAAACTCCAAGAAAGAGTCTCCTTTGGATTTTGCTTTATGGAAAAAGACTGATGAAGGTATCAACTGGGATTCTCCTTGGGGAAAAGGAAGACCAGGTTGGCATACAGAATGCTGTGTGATGATTGATACCATCTTTAAAGGGATGATTGATATCCATGGTGGTGGATATGATTTAAAGTTCCCACATCATGAAAACGAAATCGCTCAAGCTGAAGCCACACATCATAATAAGATCGCTCGCATCTGGATGCATAACGCATTCATCAATATCAATAATGAAAAGATGTCTAAGTCTTTAGGCAATGTTATCTATGCGAAAGATATGATTAAAGAGTATGGCGGAAATGTCACTCGTTTAGTCATTTTAAACACTCATTACCGTATGCCTGTAAACTTTACAGACGAGACGATTAATGAGGCGATTCAAGAGATTAATAAAATCCAAATGGCGGTTAAACAAGCCTCACTTAAATTACAGTCCTTAAACCTCGACTTAAACGGTGGGGAGCCAACCAATATAAACCCATTCTTAGAAGCTCTCTCTAATGACCTTAATACAAGCAATGCGATCACTGAAGTTTTCAATGTCATTAAAGAGCTCAATATGTGCCTAAGAAATAGAGAAATTGATGTAAAAACCCTACAAAATTTATTTAAAACACTTCAAGATATGTTCTCTATTTTAGGTTTAGAAATCCCATTTGTTATCTTAAATGATGAAGATAAAAAACTCTATCAAGACTACCTTAATTATAAGACAAATAAAGACTTTGAAAACTCTGATAAATTAAGAGTGGTTTTAATGGAAAAAGGAATTCTTTAATAGGTTAATATGAAAAACGACAATAACAATTATATTTATGGAAGAAATCCCATTAGAGAGGCACTTGATTCTTCAAGAATTATTGAGGTTTATGTCGCCCCTAATTTTTCTGACACAAAATTAATTGACTCATTGAAGAAAAAGAATATTCCTCTTAAAAGTAAAAGCGTGAATGAACTTAACCATATGGTGGATGGAGTCCATCAAGGGATCGTCGCTTTAATGAAGAGATATGAATATTCCGATTTAGAAGAAATCATTCGTATATCTAAAAAAGAGAAAAACCCTCTTATCATCATGCTTGATGAAATTGAAGATCCACATAATTTAGGGGCAATAATGAGAAGCGCAGATGTCTTTGGTGCTTCTGGCATTATTGTCAAAAAGCATAATCAAGTTTTATTAAACGCTACAGTTGCGAAAACTTCCGCGGGTGCTATTAACTATGTTAAAGTAGCCCAAGTCAATAACCTTGTTCAATGTATTAAGAGACTCAAAGAAGAAGGATTCTGGGTTATCAGTGCAGATGGAAGTGGAACGACCAGCTACTTGGATCTTGATTATGATTTTCCAGCCGTTCTTGTGGTTGGAAATGAAGGCAAAGGAATTAGCCGTCTTGTCGTAGAGAATTCTGACTATATCGTTAAGATTCCTATGGCGGGAAAGATTAATTCTTTAAATGCCTCAGTCGCCGCGGCGGTTTTAATGTCACGAATAAGACAACATTAAAAATCAAATTGACGACGAAACACTCGTCAAACGAATTAATGAAGGCGACGAATATAGCTTTGATTTATTATTAGTTAAATATTCCGTCTTTTCGAAATCACTGGCTTCTTTATACATGAGAGGCCTTTCTAATGATTTCGGGATTTCGTTTGAAGAGATTTATCTCGCCGCGTTAGAATCACTAATCAAGGCTGTGAAGACATATGATGAAAGTAAGAAGTTCCGTTTTTATTCTTACTGGAAGGGAGTGGCTATTAAAAGCATCTTCTCTTACATTCAACTAAACTCTTATAAAGCGGGGGCAAAAGCATTTGCCGGCGCTTTTTCTTTTGATGAATATGTCAACAACCAAGAAGGAATGACTTATGGGGAAATAGTGGGTGCTGATGATGAAAAGATGTCTAGAGATATCCTCATCAGTGAATCTTCAAAGAAGATTGAAGAATTCTATAATACCTTAAGCCCTTCAAATAAGAAGATCTTTCTTTTGCTTCTTAGAGATTTTGACCGTGAAGAAATGGCAATTGTTTTAGGCTACGACAAAAGGTCTTTATACAATCGAATTACTTTATTAAGGAAGAAATTCGAGAATTTCTTAAAAAAGAAATAAATAAATTTTTCATAAATGGTATACTATAACCATTATGAAATCCATTAGCGTCAAACATTTGTCATATAGTTATGTTAGAGAGTCAGAAGATGTTGTAAACGATGTCTCTTTTGATATTGAAGAAGGGACATATGTTACAATTGTTGGTCCTAATGGGTCTGGAAAATCTACTCTTGCGAGATTGTTGATTGGATTATTAAAGAAGAATAGCGGTGATATCTTTATCTTGGATAAAGAACTAAATAAAGAAAATATAAACTCTATTCGTAAAGATGTCGGTATCATCTTCCAAAATCCTGACAATCAATTCATTGGGGCCACTGTGGAAGATGACATTGCCTTTGGCCTTGAAAATAGACAGGTTGGAAGGGAGGAAATGCGTGACATTGTCAAAAGCTTTTCAGAAAAGGTCGGCATGTCATCATTCCTTAAAAGCGAACCTTCAAATCTTTCTGGTGGACAAAAACAAAGAGTGGCCATCGCTGGTGTCTTAGCCCTTAATCCAAAAATCTTAATCATGGATGAAGCCACCTCAATGCTTGATCCTAAAGGTAAGGTTGAAACATTACAGCTTATTAATGAAATCAGAAAAGAGAATCCTTCTTTGACTGTTGTTTCTATTACTCATGATATTGAAGAGGCTTATCTCTCTGATCAAGTCATTGTTTTAAAAGATGGAAAAGTTATTGCATCAGGAAAACCTGAAGAGATTTTTAAAGATGAAAAGTCACTTGAAGAAATGCATCTTACAGTTCCATTCCTTTACAAAGTAAAGAATAGAATGAAAGAACTTGGTTACGATGTTAAAAATATAAATTCCTTAGAAGAGGCGGTAGATGAATTATGTCGATAAAAGTCTCTAATCTCTTCTATACATACGCGAAAAAGACTCCAAATGAACATCTCGCATTAAATGATGTGTCTTTAGAGATCAAACAGGGAGACTTTGTCTCCATTGTTGGACATACAGGAAGTGGTAAATCCACCCTTGTTCAACACCTTAACGGATTGCTCGTTGCCGATTCTGGTTTAATCGAAATCGATGATTTTACTGTTTATCCATATAAGCAAAGAAGAAAGAATAAAAAGCTTCACTCCTTAAGAAAACATGTTGGAGTGGTTTTCCAATTTCCTGAATATCAACTCTTTGAAGAAACAATTGTTAAAGATGTAGCCTTTGGTCCAAAGAACTTCAAAATCAAAGAAAAAGAGGCGACTGAAATCGCTAAAAAGGCTTTATTAAGTGTTGGTATTCCAGAAACATATTTTGAACGTTCACCATTTGAACTCAGTGGTGGTGAAAGAAGAAGAGTGGCGATTGCTGGTATCTTTGCTTTAGAACCAGATATCGTTATCTTAGATGAACCAACCGCTGGTCTCGATCCTAAAGGTCAAGAAGAAATCATGAACCTTCTTGTGAAGATGAATCAAGAAGGAAAAACCATTATCTTAGTCACTCATGACATGGATTTGGTTTTAAGATACACAAACCATGTCTTTGTCTTAAAAGACAAGGAATTAGTCTTCTCTGGCACTCCAATTGAATTATTTAGCCATAATAGAGAAGATTTATCGATTGAGATTCCTCCTTTATTTACTTTCGCTAGAAAGCTTAAAAATAGAGGCTTAGATATCAATATCAGTGATATTAGAAATGTCGATGATTTGTTTGAACAAATCCAAAAGGAGAAGAAGAGATGAATTCTTTAACTTTTGGTCGTTATACAACATTTAATACCTTTATCCACAAAGTGGATGCGAGAAATAAGATTCTTCTTTTGATTTTGCTTTTGGTCGCAATATTCTTGAAGTTTAGTGTTTGGTCAACAGCATTAATTCTTTCTGGAGTTTTGTTTATTTCCTTAATCATTTTGATGCTTATTTCTAAAGTCTCATTCCTTCAACTTCTTAAATCACTTTTAGGAATGTGGTTCTTAATCTTATTCTTACTAGCAATTTATATTTTTGTCCCTAATTCTTCATATCATATGCTTTGGGTTACATGGTGGAAGATTAATATTTATTATGATGCGTTCTTCCAATGTGGATATATCATCTTAAGACTCCTTATGATGCTTGGTTTAACCATGGTTTTAACCGCGACAACCAAGCCGATGGATCTCACTCATGGATTCGAGTGGTATATGACTCCATTGAAGGTTATAAGATTTCCAGTTCATGAAATCGCGATGACCATCTCAATTGCCTTAAGATTTATTCCTACATTACTCGAAGAAACAGAAAGAATTATGAAGGCGCAAGCCTCACGCGGTGTCGACTATTCAAGAGGTAGATTCTTTAAAAAAGTGAGAGCGTTATTCTCTTTAATCATTCCTTTGCTCATCTCTTCATTCCAAAGAAGTGAAGAACTTGCAGATGCGATGGAAGCCAGAGGATATAATCCAAAAGAGAAAAGAACAAGCTATTCAAAACTCTCATTCACATGGAGAGATATTATCGCTTTCCTTATTGGTGGCGGAATCTTTGCAGGAGTGTTAGTTTTATTCATTTACGATAAAAACACCGCAAATATTGACTTAATTAATATGTTTTTCGGTGTTTCAATAGGATGGTAGTATGAGAGTTAAAGCAGTCGTTTCATATAAAGGCACAAACTATTTTGGCTATCAAAAGCAAGTGGATAAGATTACTGTTCAAGGAGTAATTGAAGAGAAACTATCCCAAGTTTTGAATACAGAGATTTCTATTTATGCCTCAGGGAGAACTGATGCTGGAGTTCACGCTTTAGGGCAAGTCTTCCATTTTGATGTGAATAAAGAAATTGATCTTGGAAAACTTAGATATTCACTTAATAAAATGTTACCAAATGATATCCATATTATCTCACTTGAATACGTGGATGAAGACTTCCACGCAAGATTCTCATTGAAGGATAAAAATTACATCTACAAAATCATCTTTAAAGAGAAGTTTCCATTCGAAGATGAACTCGTATATTGCTGTCCATTTCCAACCGATGTTGAACTATTCAAAAAAGCATTATTGAAATTCGTTGGGAAACATAACTTTATGGATTTCACTTCTAAGGAAGAGGATGAAGATATGTTTGTTAGGGAAGTCACGGATATTTCCTTCTCCAATGAAGGTGATGTAATGATTATTTCGATTACCGGAGATGGATTTATGAGATATATGATTCGTATGATGGTGGGAAGTGCACTTGCAATCGCCATGGGTAAAGAAAAACTTGAATACATCGATGAGCATTTGGATTCTAAAAAAGATAGAAATATCGTTTCTTATAAAGCACCTGCTCAAGGACTTTATTTGAACCGTGTGGAATATTAGTATTTAACAGAAGAGGAGAAGTGTGATAAAATCACAACGTAAAAAGAGGAAATTTTATGGGAAGAGCACATGAAGTAAGAGCAAAAGCTATGGCTGCAACAGCCGCAAAAAGAAGTGCATTATTTAACAGAGCTAGTAAAGAAATTTACATGGCTGCAAAATCTGGTGAACCTGATCCATCAATGAACTTAGCGTTAAGATCCGCCATTGAAAAATGGAGAGGACAAAATGTTACAAGAGATGTCATTGATAGAGCGATTCAAAAGGCAAAAGGTGGTTCTGCTGAAGCATATACCGCTGGTAGATATGAAGCCTTTGGTCCTGGTGGTTCATTAATTATCATCGATACCTTAACCGATAACTCTAACAGAGCGTGGATTGAAGTGAGAACCGCAGTCACAAAGAAAGGCGGACACTTAGGTTCTGTTATCTATAACTTCACTGAAACAGGTTTATTTGCCTTTAAAGGCAATAACCGTGACGAAGTCGAAGAAGCTTTAGTCTTAGGCGACGTCGATGTCAGAGAAGTGACAGAAGAAGATGGTGAAATCGAAGTCTTAGTTGAACCAACAGCCTTCGGTGCTGCAAGAGACGTCTTAAACGAATTAGGTATTCAAGAATTTGAAACCGCTGAAATCACTTTCCTTCCAAATGAACCAATCACTTTAGATGATCCAGAAGATAAGAGAAAGTTCGATGAACTTTGTGACATGTTAGATGAACTCGAAGATGTCCAAAACGTCTACACAAACGTTCAATAAGAAAAACCCAATTAAAAAGAGTGAGAATAAAAATCTCACTTTTTTCATATTTTGTTTGACTAACCTTTATAAATAAAGTAGTATTTATCTCGGCACTAGCCAATTAGCGAAGTCCCCGGTAAAGACATAGTTAGTTTGGTAAAGGAGGATTTACATAATATGCAACGTCAAACTACAATTGCACACGCAAATGAAATCCAACGTAAATGGTATGTCATCGATGCAGAAGGCAAACCATTAGGTCGTTTAGCCTCTAAAGTAGCCCTTATTCTCACTGGTAAGAATAAACCAATTTGGACACCAAATGTTGACTGTGGTGATTATGTCATCATCATCAACGCTGAGAAGGTTGCTCTTTCAGGCGATAAACTCTTAGGAAAGAAGTATTACAATGCTTCCGGTTTCCCAGGAGGATTAAGAGTCAGAACTGCAAAGGAAATGGTTGAAAATTATCCTTGCGAAATGATCGAAAGAAGTGTTCATGGAATGGTTCCAAAAGGACGCTTAGGTCGTCAAATCGAAAAGAAATTATTCGTCTATGCAGGACCTGAACACAAACATGAAGCTCAAAAGCCAGAAGTGCTCGAGCTCAATTTCTAGGAGGAAGATAGATTATGGCAAAGAAAGATTCTGTCCAATACTATGGTACTGGCCGTAGAAAATCATCCGTCGCTCGTGTCTATGTGACTCTCGGAAGTGGCAAAATTATCGTTAACGACAAAGATGTCAACGAATATATGCCATACGCCACATTAGTGATGGACCTTAAACAACCATTAGTGCTCACAGGTACAGATGCTAAATATGACGTCAGAGCCGAAGTTAAAGGTGGTGGCTTCACCGGTCAAGCAGGTGCTATCCGTTTAGGTTTAGCCCGTGCATTACTTGAAGCCGGTGTCGATCGTAAAACTCTTAAAGTTGCTGGAATGGTCACTCGTGATCCAAGAGCAAAAGAAAGAAAGAAATACGGTCTCAAAGCTGCAAGAAGAGCACCACAATTCTCCAAACGTTAATCGTTTCGAAGAAAAAATGGAAAGAAAAGAGAGGCATTTGTCTCTCTTTTTGTTTTATAATTTTTAATAGATAGAGGTGCTAATTTATGGAACAAAAAGAAATCATTGTCGCCGAACATCTAAAGAAGTCTTATGGAGAAGGAGAAGCTCTTTTCTACGCTTTAAACGATGTTTCCATTAAAGTTTATGAGAATGAATTTTTAGTGATTTTAGGTGGTTCAGGAAGCGGTAAGTCCACTTTGCTTAACATGCTTGGTGGCATGGATAAAGTGGAATCTGGAAGTATTCTTGTTAATGGACAAGATATTACCAAATACAACAATAAACAATTGACCTTATATCGTCGTGACGATATTGGATTTGTTTATCAATTCTTCAACCTCATCAATGAACTCACTGTTTTCCAAAATGTGACTTTAGCCCCTAAATCTGGAAGAAATAAAGAAAGAGCAATGAAACTTCTTAAGTCTGTTGGTCTTGCCGATAAGAAAGATAAATTCCCTCGTCAATTAAGTGGTGGTCAACAACAAAGAGTGGCGATTGCTCGTGCCTTAAATAAAGATAGCAATATTCTTTTATGTGATGAACCAACTGGTGCCTTAGATGATGTCTCTGGTAAACAAGTTTTAAAACTCATCAGTAAATTACATAAAGAAGGAAAGACTATTGTCTTTGTCACACATACAAAAGAAATTGCTCAAATGGCGGATCGTATCATTACGATGAAAAACGGAAAAGTGGTGAAGACCACGATTAATGAACATCCAGTCGAAGCAGATGAGGTTGAGTGGTAATGATTAAGAAAATGATTTGGCCTTTAATTAAAAAGTTTAAAGGTTTATTCATTTCAATGGCATTCGTGTCAATGATTTCGATTGCCCTTCTTATTGGTTTTACCAATACCTTATTAAATGTTTCTAAATCATACGATGAATTTGTCGAAAAATATAATGCCCCATCAGTTGTGGTCACTACAAACTTCCATGAGAATGAAGAAGATGAAGCGACAGTTAAAGGGGTGGAGGGTGTAAATATTGTTGATCACAGATTAACAATTAATGCCTATATGAAGAAGAATGATGGAAGAGTTATTACTTCTCGTATATTTACTTATAAAGATAGTGCCGCTCTTGGAAAATTTTTCGTTGTTTCATCCGCGGAAGTAGAAGATGATAAACCAGTTTTATCTATTGATAAGAGATTCGCGGATAACAACAAGATTAAAGCTGGAGATACAGTCTCTTTAGGTTATTTTGGATTCTTCTATGACTTTAAAATTAAAGAAGTCGTGGAATCCCCAGAAACGATTTATGTTAGAGCCTCAGACTATATCCGTTCTGATAATACAGATTTCGGTACATTATTTATTAAGGATATAGAAGTAGCAAATCTTCTTTTTGATGTCTCCTCTAAAATTGTAAAAAAGATGGATGAAGATGAATCCTTCCAAAAGACTGTTGAAGATTTTTTAAAGAAGTATTCATTATCAATTCCAGATCTTAAACAATTTGTCTCCTTAGCAATCGCTAATGCATTTGTTAATACTTACTCTAACCAAATATTGGTTAAGAATAATAAAGGCGCAAACAATAAGAGTGTTGCTCAAGAATTAAAAACTCAGTTAGAGGCTAAAGGTTTCACTGTCAGTGAATCAAAACCTATAGAAGAAACAACCTCTGATATTTATATGAGAAATTCGATGAAACAAGTTCGTATCGCCGCTTTGTTTTTACCAATATTCTTCTACACGGTCGCCTTATTCATTATTGTCTTATTTATTAATCAGATTATTAAGATGATGACTTCTGATATCGGTATCATGATGTCGATTGGTATACAAGGAAAAGAGATTACTGGTTTATTCTCTATCTTCATCTTTTTAATGACAGTAGTGGCCTCAGTCTTTGGTATCGCGGGAGGATATGGTATATTAGCCTACCTCTCAACTATCATGAAGACGGTATATAGTTTACCATATGTCATCTCGACATTAAGCCCATGGTTAGTCTTAATTGGGACATTATCTTTAATTGTTGTTGGTCAAATCGCTATTACTATTTCATCCGCAAATATTTATCGCATCACTCCTAAGGATGCGATGTTATCAAACGAAACAAAGAGAAAGCATTTGCCAAAATGGTTAGCAAAAGCCATTGATAAACTCAGCATGTCGGTAAAACTTTCAGTGAATAGTATTGCTCAAAACACTCGTCGATTCTTTGTTTCAACATTCTCTATCTTTGCTTCTTTTGTCATCATTCTTCTTGTTTTAGCCTTTAGAGATTCAAAAGGTGCGCTTATCAATCAATCGGTTGAAAAGAGACTAAATTTTGATTGTCAGGTTTATTTAACAGAAAAACTCACCAAAGAAAAGCTTGATGAAATCAAATCTAATGAATATGTCACTGGATTCCTCGATGGACATTTCACCTATTTAGAATTCCAAAATGGAAATAAAACACAAATAATACAGGCTCTTGGTATTGATGTTAATCGTGATAACGATATGATTTATATTCCATCTAACAGTGGTAAATCCGTAGTCAATATTCAAGATATGGGTCTCATTCTTCCAAGAAGTGTCGCTAGTGCGTTACATGTGAAAAAAGGTGACACAATCAACATTAAAGACTACAGTGAACCAGTAACAATTACTGATATATCATATCAGTATTCTAACCAAGTTTCCTTCATGTCGAAGAGCCAACTAGATGCGATAACTTCTAATAGTGTTTCTACATTATTCTTAAACACAAATAATGAAGTGGAGCTATTAAATTACCTTTCTACTATTGGACCAAACAATATCAGTGTCTTCTCATCTTCTCTTGCGGATGATATGAAAGGGAGACTTAGTTCTATTGATGTCTTTATCTTTATGCTGATTGCCTTCGCTTTAGGTATGGCCTTTATTATCTTAACGATTATGACTCAAAACTCTTTACTCGATCAAAAGAGACCAATCTCAGTGATGAGATCAGTGGGATTTACCGTCATGGACGTTTCAAATCTTTGGATGTTACAAAGCATATCTCAACTTATTCTATCGACGATATTTGCTGTCCCATCTGGATATTTAGCCGCTTATATCTTGTTTAAGCTCGCTTCTTCAACCGCTCAACTATACCCACTTGTCTTTAATCCATTTACTGCTTTATTCTCATTCTTATTTATCGTGACAGTTATCGGTATTAGCCATCTATTCTCTATGAATTATATTGCGAGATGGAATCTTGCGGATAATACTAGAAGTCGTGAATAATTATCTAATTCTTATAGAATTAAAAGGAGCAACAAAAAATAATCTTTCTTGTTGCTTTTTTTATACCTCTATTGTATATTATTTAAGCGATTGGAAATGGGCCTTTAGCTCAGTTGGTTAGAGCGCACCCCTGATAAGGGTGAGGTCGATAG
>CAMOSS010000006.1 GCA_946625055.1 uncultured Caryophanales bacterium | reverse complement strand
GAGCGCAACCCCCCGAAGGTTGAGGTCGTGTGTTCAACTCACACCAGGCGCTCCAAAAGGAAAATAGTTATGAGAGTTATCCATTTATTTAAACAAAAGAATATCCGTGATATCGGAGGTAAGTACAAGAACGTCACTATTAAGTACAACATGCTTTTACGTGGCCGTGCTTTAATAAACCTTAAACCAAAACAACTTGAAAAGTTGAAGAATAAATACAACTTAAAAACTGTTATTGATTTAAGAGACCTTGCTGAACAATCTCAAAAACCAGACATGGAACTCCCAGGTATTAATAAATTATTAATGCCTGTCTTCGCGGATGAAAAAGTTGGTATCTCTCATGAAGATAGATCAAAAAATGATAAGATTGCTATTTATAGAAAACTTCCTCCAATGTCTCAAATGTATGTTGAGATGTTACATGATGAATCTTTAGAAAATGTTAGCAAGATTATTCGTTATATTGTTACTTCACCTGAAGAGAATTTTGCTTTCTATTATCATTGCTCGGAAGGCAAAGATAGAACTGGCATTATCTCTGCCATACTTTTAAGTATGCTTGGTGTTTCTAAAGAAGAAATTATCAAAGAATATCTTTATACGAATAAAGTGGCGAGAAGAAAAGCTAACATCTATTACCTTGCCGCTAAGTATGTGAAATTTGATGTTGAATTAGCAAAGAAACTTCATGGGGCCTTCTCTGCAAGAAAAGAATATATTGAAACATACTTCAACATGATAAGAGATGAATATCATAATGACTTTATGGAATTCTATAAAGTCGGACTTCACCTAACAGAAGAAGAAATTGAAGCTTTTAGAAGATTGATGATTGTTGAGGAAAAATAATGTCGAGCAGTCAAGATTATTTAACTCATGTCTTAAAGATATTAAAGGACTTAAAAAGTAGATGAATCAATTTGTTAGATTTGAAGCATTATTAGGAAAAGATAAAATCGAATCTTTAAAAACCAAAAAGATTTGTGTTTTTGGTCTAGGCGGGGTCGGAGGTAATGTTTGTGATTCCCTTATTAGAAGTGGGATCGAACATATCACAATTATCGATAATGACGATGTTAACGAATCTAATATTAATAGACAATTAGTCGCAAATACGAAGACAATTGGCAAAGCCAAAGTTGATGTGATGGAAGAACATCTTAAATCTTTAAATCCTAATGTAAAAGTGATTAAGTTTAAAAGATTTTATCTTCCAGAAGAATCAGATTTTATCAACTTTAAAGATTATGATTACGTCATCGATGCGATTGATACAGTGAAAGCCAAAATTGATATCATCGAAAAATGCATTAATCAAAATGTTAAAGTTATTACTGCCTTAGGATGCGGAAATAAAATGAACCCAACTATGCTAGAAGTCAGTGATTTAGCAAAGACCAGTTATGATCCTCTTGCGAAAGTGTTGAGAAGGGAACTTGCTAAAAAGGGAATAAGACATGTCAAAGTTGTCTATTCAAAAGAGTCACCTATTGAACCTAAAGAAAAAGAACTTCTCAGTAGTGGTGAAAAGAAAAATGTTCCAGCCAGTAGCCCCTTTGTTCCACCGGTGGCTGGTATCATCATTGCAAGCGAAGTAATAAAAGACTTATTAGATTAATAAAAAGTATCGCATAATCGAGAAAAAGTAGTAAAATAAACCCATGGAGGAAACTATTATGCCAGAAGAAAAGAAAGTTCAAGAAGCAGAAGTTGCTGAAGTTGAAGAAGTTAAAGCTGAACAACAACCAGCAGAACAACCACAAGAAGGTTTAGCCCCAAACGATAAGAATGCATTAATGGCATTCATCTTAGCTTGTGTTGGTGCAGTCGTTTGCTCAGGTTGGTTCTTCGGTGGTATCGCCGGTATCGTCCTTGCTGCTATTTCTTTAAATTTCAATAAGAGAGGCCAAGCAGGTAAAAACCCATTCATCGTTTTCCAAAAGATTGCTAAACCAGTCGCTATCGTCGTTCTCATTCTTTCTATTGTCTTAATCGTTGTTTGGGCCATCACGGGCATCGTTCAATTAGTCGCGATTGCTGCTAAAGCCGCAGAAGCAATGGCTGAATCAGCCTAATAATCAATAGATCACAATTAAACAAGTCCTTTTGGACTTGTTTTTTTATTCTGGCTGCATCTTACTTTTTTATCATAATTTATGAAACAAAATAATATCCCAAATAAATAAGGGTATTATTTTTTATTATTTCGTATATAATAGTTTTGTTTATGAAAAACAAAATGCTCATTTTATTAACGATGGTCTTACCTCTATCTTCCTGCATTTATGGAAATAGAGATGTTTCATATGAAGTTAATGCTTCATATGTGGATACCGAGCCAAGTGCAGTGGAGAAGACTTTTACAGATAGAACCATCGAATATGAATATGTCAATGTCTATAGAGATGAAGAAGACAATTTCATCTTTGCTGAAGGTGGAGTTTTCAAGAGTTTAAATGGTATTCCTAACAACATGCTTTCTATTCATAGCTTCGGATTTATTGTTAATGGAGTATTTAATACTGGAGAAAAAGTAATCCTTGATGCCAAAGAATATTTAGATAAAGAAAACAACGTAGTTGAATATCGTTATAATATAAGTAGCTATTATAATTTTGAGATTATTAATCCTACTGATGGATCCTTAAAATTAGGAAAGATGGTCTTTTGGGCATGAGTAGAAAAATCGGTGCTTTTGAAAAGAGAATCCATGAGATTGATTTTATTCGTGGAGCGATGATGCTTCTCGTCATCATGGACCATGTTTTCTGGTACTTTAAATCCTATGGATATGCCTGGTACAATGCGACTGGGATTGAATTCTGGAATACCCAATATCAAATCTTTAATTTCTATTGGAATAGTGCGGCCAGAATCATCATTCGTCAAATAGTGTTATTTGGTTTCGTTTTTGTTAGTGGCATTTCCTGCGCCTTCTCAAAGAATAACTGGAAGAGAGCAGGACTAATGCTTATTGTTGGTTTCGTTTTAACTATTGTTACATCTTATATGCAAGCGATAACCACAAATCCAAATCAAACATTTGTCATCCATTTTAATGTCATCCATGTTTTAGGGTGGTCATGTCTTATCTATTGTTTTGTTCAGAACAGATCTTGGAAAATATCAGTTGCGATGATGCTGATATTCTTCCTCTTTACCTTTGTTGGAATGCCTGCAATGCTTGCAGTTCCAGGGGCAGAAAATGCCTTTATTCCTTCTGTGTTCCCTATTCCATCTTCAATCATAACGGCTGACTGGATGCCTTTATTCCCATATATTTGTTATTTCTTTGCTGGAGCGGCAATTACAAGATTCTTATATCCAACCAAAGAATCCATCTTCCCAAGACGTTATAACTTTGAAAGACCATTCTGTTTTGTTGGTCGTCATGCGATTTGGGTTTACATGGGACATGAACCATTATTGGTTATCCTTTATTTTTTCTTAAACATGATTGTATTATCAGGAGTTCACTAGAATGTTAGATTTATCTGGAAAAACTTTATATGAGGCTCTTTTAGACGCGAGTAAAGATTTCCCTAATGGGAAAGCTGTTTTTTATCAAGGAAAGAGCATTTCTTTTAAAAGTCTCATTAAGAGAATTGATAGAATGGCCGATATTTTAGAGAATAGACTCGGCGTTAAAAAAGGTGACACAATCTTAATTGCTCAACCAAATATTCCTGAAACTCTTGTCCTTTTTTACGCTACAAATAAAATTGGGGCAATTTCTAATTTAGTGCACCCATTCATCCCATTTAACCAAATGAGAAATATTATTTCTCGTACGAATACAAAATACGCTTTCCTCTTCGAACAAAGAGTGGCCAAAGAAGTTGAAAAATATCGTGACTTATCCGATAAGATTTTTGTTACAAGAATTGAAGATTCTTTACCACTTGTAAAGAAAGTTATTTATCACACTTTCTATAACATGCATATCAGAAGAAAACTTGGTAAATGGAGAGGTAAGTTTAAGGGATTTAACTATGTTAAAGATTTAAAACCTACCGGCAAAGGTTCTTCTTTAGTTAACGGAAATGAAAAAGAGACTGCCATCCTTCTTCATAGTGGTTCCACAACTGGAGATCCAAAGACTATTTGTCTTTCTTCTTGGAACATGAACTTCCTTTCTGAAAGAGCCTGTGAAATGCTTGCTTGTAAACCAGAAGAAATTAGGGGCAAAGGAATGTTAAGCGTTCTTCCTTCATTCCATGGTTTTGGTTTATGTATGACCATGCACGCACCTATGGTCAATAGATTTGCGGCTGTTTTAATGCCAAAGTTTAAAGCCAAAGAAGTTGTTAAATATATGAGACAAACAAATATTGCCTCTATATGTGGTGTTCCAACAATGTATGAAAATTTACTCAGTTATGATAAGTTTGTGAATTCAAAGAAATTAAAGAATTTACATGTTTGTTTCTGTGGTGGGGATACCATGCCAGTAGAACTCAAACATCGTTGGGATGAAACAATGAAAAAAGCTGGTTCATCATGTCAAATCTTTGAAGGATACGGATTAACTGAAGCCGTTTGTGTTAACGCGGTTAACACTTTTGATAACAATAGAGAAGGCTCATTTGGTAAGGCTATTTCTGGTGTCACATTTAGAGTTGTTGATCAACAAGGTAATGAAGTTAAACGCGGTGAAATCGGTGAAATCACTCTAAAGAGTGAAGCGATGATGAACGGCTATTATAAAGATGAAGAAAACACTAAGCTTGCTATTAAAGATGGCTGGCTTTATACAGGTGACCTAGGCTATATGGATGAAGATGATTTTATCTTCTTTAAACAAAGAAAAAAGAGAGTGGTTAAAGTCTCTGGTGTTGGTGTTTTCCCAACCGAAGTTGAAAGACTAGTGGAGACTGTTCCAGGAGTTAAGGCTTGCTGTGCAGTTCGTATTCCAGATAAGAGACTTCAAAGCGCTTTAAAGATTTTCGTTGTGGCTTCTTATTTTGATGAAGAAGGCATGAAAGAGCAAATAATGGATACATGCCGTAAGTATTTAATCCGTTGGGCTCTTCCAAAAGAAATAGAATTTAGAAAAGAACTGCCATTAACCCAATTAGGAAAAGTGGACTTTAGAAAACTTCAGGAAGAAGAAGATTCTAAAAGAAAATAATTTCTTTTGCGGTCGTGGCGGAATTGGTATACGCGCTAGCCTCAGAAACTAGTGGGGAAACCCGTGGAAGTTCAAGTCTTCTCGATCGCACCAAAAATAAAAATAGACGTATATAAATATGCAAAAAGAATTAAGTATTATTGAAACTCAAATCGCGATTAAATTCTTAAAAGATAAATTTGAAGATTTACTCGCTAAGAAACTAAATTTAGTCAGAGTCAGCGCTCCATTATTTGTCGAAAAAGGAAGCGGACTCAATGATGATTTAAACGGTTTTGAAGAAACTGTTTCTTTTAATGTTAAAGATAAAAGAATTGAGATTGTTCACTCTTTAGCAAAGTGGAAAAGATTCGCACTTGGAAAATATCAATTCCCTAAAGAAACTGGTCTTTACACTGATATGAATGCCATTAGAAAAGATGAAGAGATGGATTCTCTTCACTCAATTTATGTTGACCAATGGGACTGGGAAAGAATTATTAGTAAAGACGAAAGAACCCTTCGCTATCTTTATAAGATAGTTGATCAAATCTATAGCGTGATTTATAAAGTTGCTTTAATAAGTGAAAAGAAATGGGGTTTTACTTATAATCTTCCTAAAAAGATTAAACATATCACCACAAAAGAATTAGAAAAACTTTATCCAAACAACACTCCAAAAGAAAGAGAATATCTCATCACTAAAGAATATAGAGCAGTCTTTATTTCTCAAATCGGTTGGCCGCTTAAAAACAAACTTCCACATGATGGAAGAGCCGCAGACTATGATGACTGGAAATTAAATGGAGATATCATTCTCTTTGATGATAAGATTGATTCTCCTATTGAATTAAGTTCTATGGGTATTCGTGTTGATTCTCTTTCTTTAGAAAAGCAACTCTCATATAAAAACGAATTGGACAAATTAGATAATCCATATTGTCAGGATATCTTAAATGATAGACTCCCTCTTACAATTGGAGGAGGCATTGGTCAATCAAGACTTTGCATGTATTATTTACAAAAAGATCATATCGGTGAAGTTCAATCATCGTATTGGCCAAAAGAATTAAGACAAAAACTAAAAGAAAAAGGCATCAAATTGTTATAAAAAATACTGGCTCGGCCAGTATTTATTTTTTGTTTTTACTTATTCAGCTTTTTCTTCTTTTGGTTCGTCAGCTTTCTTTTCTTCTAAACCAACTTCAGCTTCAACTTCTTTCATGAGTTCTGCTCTTACTTCTTCTTCGGCTCTCTTTTTAATCGCAGCTAATTGTTGATCAGAAAGATTTGATTCTCTCTTAGAAGCAACGATTGCGAAGTAGACAAAGTCTAAGGCAACCATAACGAAGATTGGGATACAGATGATTAAGAAGAAGGCGGTTGGATTGTTTTGGAAGAATCCGATGAAAGCACCATTATTTTGGATATTGAGTTGTTGCCAATCTGCTGGATGGGCTTTAGCACTTGTCGCTGTTGTTCCAACGATGATAGAAACAATAAGAGCGAATATCAAAAGAGCACCTTCAATACTGCCACCAATAATTAAGATTTTCTTATTTTTGCTCATATGTGCTTATATATTAACACACACGAAAATAAAAAGACATATAATTTCTTTTCATAAATGCTCGCTTAATGTATTTTGAGACCGAGCAAGATTTCTATATCAAAAAGCGATAAAAATAAATATAATTATTTTTGATGAACAAAAAGAGATTATTTATATTCCCAACTATTGTTTTTCTCGCTGTGGTGGCTATTGCAGTGAATATTTATGTTATCTTCAAAAATAACTACTATTTGACTGTTTGTGTTGATGGAGTTTCAATGCAACCAACATTAAACAAAGAATATACAGGAACAGAATATGATGCCCAATACACTTACCAAAGAAATGTTGAATTTGGTCAAGTTGATCAATCTCCAGATGTGATTAGAAATATTAAGAAATTTGATATCATTACTGCTTATTATCCATGGGATAGTAAAGATTATAGTCAACCATATGAAAAAGGCTCTAAGCCATTTACAAATGCAGATTATAAGATTAAAAGAGTTATCGCTCTTCCAGGTGAAACATTTAAAATCGTAAATAATGTTATTTCATATTTAGAGGATGGAAGTTGGAAAGAGGCATCCATCAATTATGAAAGAAACCTTGGTGAAGTTAAAAACATTCCAGAGACCACATTAAAAGAAGATGAATATTGGGTGATGGGTGATAATTATGGCCACTCAAACGATTCTTCATCTCATAGTGGTGGACAAATGTCGCCAATCTATAAAGAGAACATCACTGGTGTTTTAGTTTCTATTCAAGGTTACTGTGTTGTTAAACAAAACATTTCAAATAAAAAGTTATCTATGCTTGATAAGCATTACTATTCAAAAGCAAGAATATATAAATAGGGAGTCTTTATGCCTGCTCAAATACATTGGTTTCCAGGTCACATGTCTAAAGCCCTCAAAGAAATAGAGGGAAGAATTAAAGTGGTGGATGTCATCATTGAGCTTTTTGATGCCCGTGCTCCATTTAGTTCAATTAATGAGGATCTTGAGAAAGTCATTAAGAACAAAAAGAGACTTGTTGTTTTAACTAAAGTTGATCTTGCAGATGATGTTCAAACTAAAAAGTGGATCGATAAATTAAGTAATGACTATGAAAAAGTTATCGCTTTGGATTTAACAAAACCAAGTGCTGAAAAGATCATCTCTCAAGAGGTTTATAACCTCGGAGAAGATAAACGTGAGAAGGATAAAAAAAGAGGATTAAAACCTCAACCTATCAGAGCGATGATAATTGGTATTCCAAACGTTGGTAAATCATCCTTTATTAATAGGGTCGCTAAAAGAAGTGCGGCTGGTGTTCAAAATAAGCCAGGCTATACAAGAGGTGAACAATGGATTAAAGTAAATAAAGACTTTGAACTATTAGACACTCCAGGGGTTCTTCCTATGGCCTATGAAAATAAAAATAAAGCTGCGAAATTAGCAATTTTAGGCTCAATTCGTGAGGATATTTTGCCAAAAACTGATTTATGCATCTATTTAATTGATCTTTTAAAAAACAAATATCCTGATGCTTTAAGAACAAGATTTGAAGTTGAAGAAATTACAGATTATGAAACTATAATGAACCAAATCTGCAAACGCAGAGGTTTATTAAAAGCCGGTTCTTATGACCTTGAAAGAGCAGAAAATCTCCTCTTAAATGAATATAAGAGTGGCAAGCTTGGAAAGATGACTTTGGAGTGGGTATTATGAGTTTAGATTACGAAAAGCAATATTACTCAGAAAAGGTTAAATTTATCGCTGGATGCGATGAGGCAGGAAGAGGGTGTTTGCTCGGGCCTGTGGTCGCGGCAGCGGTTATTCTTCCTCAAGATTATGAGAATGATTTAATTAATGATTCAAAACAACTGAGCGAAAAGAAAAGAGAAAAACTCTTTGATGAAATAGTGAACCACGCGATTGCCTGGGGTGTTGGAGTTGTTCCACCAGAAAAGATTGATGAGATTAATATTCTTAATGCTTCTAAACTGGCGATGGAAATGGCCCTAATGAATATGAAGCATGATTATGACTTTGTTTTGACTGATGCTGTTGTCTTAAAGAATGTTAAGAAACCGCTTGAGGCTATTATTAAGGGTGATGCAAAAGCTCAATGTATCGCGGCAGCATCAATTATTGCCAAAGTTACAAGAGATAGAATGTGTATCGTGATGGATAAACTCTATCCTGAGTATAAGATTCTCAAGAACAAAGGATATGGCACGAAAGATCATCTTGAAGCTTTAAAAAAGTATGGCCCAGTGAAAGGGCTGCATAGATTCTCATACGCTCCAGTACAGAAATCTATGATTTCTAAGATTTCCTTGTTTGATGAAAATTAAAAATAATTAAATTTTTTTCAAAGAAATTAAAATTTTCTCCCTATGTATATAATAGGGGGATTTTTTATGAACGATGAATTTCGAATCAAATGTAGAAAGTTATTAATCTTTTTATCACTCAAATATCATGGTGATTGGTCTTCAATCTGGAGAGAGCTAACTGGCAAGAAAGATGTTTATTCTGTTAAAGATTTTGAAGATATAGAAGAAAAACTACCTTGTAAGGCTGTGACAATGTATGACTTGGAATATCCTGATAGACTAAGACATGTCCATCGACCACCTTTCGTTCTTTATTATTATGGTGATTTTTCTTTATTAATTAACGCGCGCAAGAGATTAGCGGTGATTGGATCAAGAGAAGCTGGTGAGTACGGTATCAATGCGACAAAGAAATTGATATCGGAATTAGACGAAGATTACGTCATTATTTCTGGTATGGCTCTTGGGATAGACACTATTGCCCATCTTTCAGCAATAGAAAGCGGAAAAAAGACAGTGGCAGTCTTAGGTTCTGGAATCGATTATTGCTATCCAACATCAAATCAAGAACTTTATGAAATTATGAAAAAAGATCATTTAGTGATTTCTGAGTATCCACCAGGTGAAGAACCTAAACCATCTAATTTTCCTTATCGAAATAGGATTGTCGCTGGATTATGTGAAGGACTACTTGTGACTGATGCCCACGAAAAAAGTGGAACATCTTTCACGATTGATTTCGCCCTTGGAATGGGCAAAACCGTAATGTGTGTGCCACATAGAATTGATGAAAACTCACTTTGTAATGTTGTTATTAAACAAGGGGCTTTCCTCGTTGAAAATGGGGAAGATATTGACTTTTTGATGGAGAAATATTTTTGAAAATTTTCTTAAATAAAAGACATATTTATTTAATAAGGAAAAGGGCAAATTGGGACTGTTGACAAGTATGTTTTTCATGGCTATATTTGATAGGCGAGGAAAATTATGAAGCTTGTTATTGTTGAGTCTCCTGCTAAATGTGAAACCATTAAAAGATACCTAGGACAAGACTATATTGTTGAGGCATCTTTGGGTCATATTTGTGACCTTGCCACAAGTGGCAAAGGTGGTTTAGGAGTGGACGTTGAAAATGGCTTTAAACCAACATATATCATTTCTAATGATAAAAAGTCAGTTGTTAACGATTTAATCCACAAAGCTCATCAGTCAGACGAAGTCATTCTTGCCACCGACCCTGATAGAGAAGGTGAAGCTATTGCATGGCACTTAGCCAATGTTTTAAAACTTGATGTTAAGAAAGCCAAAAGACTTGAATTCCATGAAATTACTAGGGATTCAATCACTGAGGCTATGAAACATCCAAGAACTATTGATCTCAACCTTGTCTCCTCTCAAGAAACAAGAAGAATTCTCGATAGAATCATTGGTTTTAAGCTTTCTAACCTTATTTATAAAAAGATTAAATCAAGAAGTGCTGGACGTGTTCAATCCGCGACTTTAAAAATGGTAGCGGAACATGAAGCAGAAATCGCTAAATTCGTTCAAGAAGAATATTGGGTCGTCCATGTCAAAGTCAAAATTGGAAGAAAAGAATATGAATTAGACTATATCCCTGCTGATTCTAAAAGCAGCATGATTAAGTCTGAAGATATCGCAAAAGGAATCATCGATCGTTTAGGTGATCAATTTGTTATTTCTTCTATTGAAAGAAAGAAAGTGACAAAAGAGAGTAAAGAACCATTTACAACTTCAACTCTTCAACAAGAAGCTTTCTCACGTTTAAAATTTAAAACCAGTAAGACACAAAGAATCGCTCAAAAGTTATACGAAGGTATTAACGTTGGTGATGAGCACATGGGTCTTATTACATACATTAGAACTGACTCAACCCGTCTTTCTCCAACATTCATCGAAAGAGCGAATCGTTACATCTTAGAAAGATTCGGAAAAGAATACATGGGTCATCAAAAAGAGATCAAACATCAAGAACTCGCCCAAGATGCTCACGAAGCTATCCGCCCAACTAAGAATCACCGCACCCCTGAATCTGTTAAACAATACTTAAAAGATGATGAATACAATCTTTATAAGTTAATTTATAACCGCGCCTTAGGTTCATTAATGAAACCTAAAGTGGACGAAGTGATGACTATCAACCTTGAAAACAATGGAGTGAAATTCAAACTTGAATTAACAAGAACATTGTTCCCAGGTTATGAAATCTTAGAACAAAAGAAGGAACATGATGACACCTTCCCAGATTTAATTGAGGGAAGTTCCCTTCAATTGGTCTCTAAGGAATTCGAAAAGAAATTAACTCAACCTCCAGCCCATTACTCTGAAGCAAAAATTGTTAAGATGATGGAAGATGCTGGTATTGGTAGACCATCTACTTATGCAGCGACAATTGATATCTTAAATAAACGTGGATACACCACGAACAAAGATGGATTACTTATCATTACTGATCAAGGTATTAAAACCAACAGGGTTTTAGAGAAGTATTTCCCAGATATCGTTAATGCAAAATATACCGCTAACATGGAAAAGAGACTCGATGACATTTCTGAAGGAAAAGAAACCAGAGAATCAGTCTTATCTTCATTCTATTATCCATTTATGGAAAATATTGAAGACGCGGCTGTGAGAATGTACAAAGATCCTCAAGAAGAAACTGGCGATTTATGTCCAAAATGTGGAGCCCCTCTTGTTTATAAAGAAGGTCCTCATGGAAGATTCATTGGCTGTTCAAATTATCCAAAATGTAAATATGTCCAAAAAGAGGAAAAAGAAAAACCAGAAGAAACTGGTGATAAATGTCCTCAATGCGGAAGACCACTCGTTTATAGAAAAGACTCGAAAGGAAAACGTTTCATCGCATGTTCAGGATACCCATCATGTGAATATGTGAGAGCAATCGAAGAAACCATTTCTGAAAAAGTGGTTAAGCCATGTCCAAAATGTGGTGGCAATCTCGTAAGAAAGAAAGGCATCTACGGATATTTCCTTGGATGTACGAACTACCCAACATGTAGTTACATGGAAAAAATCATCAAAAAGAAGAAAAAACAAAACAAATAAGACCGGCATGGTCTTTTTTGTTATACTAAAGTATATGAATAAACCAATCAGAGAGTATTTAGATTATTTGAAGTATCAAAGAAACTACACTGATGCGACAGTGGCTTCCAACAAATATGACTTGGAAAAGTTTTTTAGGTTCATTGATAGTGAAGATATCTTAATGGACCAAGTGGATGTCATCGCTATTAGAAACTTTTTAACTATTGAACTCAATTCAGGTATTTCTAAACGCAGTTGTAAAAGAAGACTTTCGACTTTAAAACACTTTTACGAATACATGCAAAAAAGAGGCTATGTAAAAGATAATCCTCTCATCTTTGTTAACTCTCCAAAAGTTGTAAAAAAATATCCAAAGATTCTTTATGAAGACCAAGTCAAAAAGATTCTTGATGACAATAAAAAGAGAACTGATGAATTAGCCTTAAGAGATCAAACAATCCTCACAATTCTCTATTACACAGGCTTACGTGCCTCTGAACTTGTGTCTTTAAATATCCAAGATGTCGACCTTAGAAACCGCTTTTTAAAGGTCATGGGAAAGGGAAGAAGAGAAAGACACACTCCATTTAATAATGAGTGTAAAGTCCTCATTCAAGAATACTTAGAGACATCAAGAAAAGAGCTTTTAGCAAAATCAATTAAACCTACAAACGCTTTAATTTTAAATAGTCATGGTGAACCTTTAACCACTAGAGGCCTAGAGTATATCCTTGATCAAATTGAAGAGAAAACTGGTGATTTTATTGGATTACATCCTCACTTGTTAAGACACTCATTTGCGACACATTTGCTAGAAAAAGGGGCAGATTTAAGGGTTATTCAGGAATTATTGAACCACAAGAGTCTCAACACAACACAGGTGTATACACATGTTACTGAAGAGGCGATGAAGGAAACATACGAAAAATTCCATCCAAGGTCTAAGAGAAAATAGTTTTAACACACATTTTAGAATTTATCATTATAGGACAACAATAAATGTTGTCTTATTTTTTTACGCGTGATAGAATATACCAGCTGCTTAAAAGCAGAAATACACACACTATGGATTCATCCCCATTGTCTACAGAAGTTTGTAGGGCGGATGTTCGAAGTAGTGGAGGAAGAAACATAAGGAGGCTCAAAAAATGAGTGAAGAAGAAAAGGTTGTTGTCGAGGAAGTCGCAACACAAGTTGCTCCAGAAGGTATGGAAGCAATTATTCATGACCCAGAAGCTCCTGTCATCACAATGAAGAAATTGTTAGAAGCAGGTGCACACTTCGGTCATCAAACACGTAGATGGAATCCAAAGATGAAAAAATACATCTACGGTGCAAGAAATTCTGTGCATATTATCGATTTAGCACAAACAGTCACATGCATTGAAACCGCATATGCTGCCTTAAAAGAAATCGTCGACAATGGTGGTAAAGTCCTCTTTGTCGGAACAAAGAAACAATGCCAAGAAGCTGTCAAAGCTGAAGCATTACGTTCTGGTTCATTCTATATCACTAACCGTTGGTTAGGCGGTACATTAACAAACTTCAAAACCATCCAAACAAGAATCAAATTCTTAAAAGAACTTGAAAGAAGAGAAGAAGAAGGCGAATTAGATCTCTTACCAAAACAAGAAGCTGCTGCTTTAAGAAGAGAAAAAGAAAAATTAGCCAAGAACTTAGATGGTATTAAAGAAATGAGAAGAGTGCCAAACGCTATCTTCATCATTGACCCACGTATTGAACACAATGCCGTTGCTGAAGCTAAGAGATTAAACATCCCTGTCTTCGGTATCGTTGATACAAACTGTGATCCAGATGCAATTAACTATGTTATCCCTGCAAATGATGATGCAGTTCGTTCCGTCGCTTTAATTCTTGCTGTTATGGCAGACGCTATCGTTGAAAGTAAGAATGGTGAAACAGTTGTCGCCCACGTCAAAGACGATGGTGAAGCTGTCACAATGAAAGATGTTATCCGTCAAACAGACAAAGAAAACGCTGAAAAATTAGCCAAGATTCGTGCTGAAAGAGCTGCTAGACAAGAAGCTTATGAAAAAGAACAAGCTGCTAGAGCTGCTCAAAGAGCTGCCTTAGAAGGCAAAGATGGTGAAGAAGGCAAAAAACCAAGAAAACCAAGAGCACCAAAAGCTCCTAAAGCTGAAAAACCAGCAGAAGAAAAACCAGCAGAAGCTCCAAAGGCTGAAGAAGGAGAAACCAAATAATGGCAGAAGGAAACTTAATTGAACTTATCAAAGTTCTCCGTGATCGTACCGGTGCTGGTCTTATGGACTGCAAAGGCGCCTTACTCGCAAATGACTGTGATTTAGACAGAGCCGGTGACTGGTTAAGAGAAAAAGGCTTAGCCAAAGCTGCTAAAAAAGCTTCCCGTATCGCTGCTGAAGGTCTCGCACACATTAAAGTTTGTGAAAAATGTGGCAAAACAGTGATTATCGAAATCAACTGTGAAACAGACTTCGTCGCCAAAGGCGAAGCATTCCATGAATTAGTGGACCAAGTCGCTGGTTTAATCATGAAGAATGATATTAAAACTGTCGAAGAAGCCAAAGCCGCCTCTGAATCCTTATTCGCTGACGCAACAGTGAAAATGGGTGAAAAATTCGATCTTCGTAGATTCGAAGTCATCGAAAAAGGCGAAGGTTCCATCGGAACATACATCCACATGGGTGGTAAGATTGCTGTCGTTACCGTCTTAGATAAGGAAAATGACGAATTAGCCAAACAATTATCTATGCACATCGCTGCTAATAACCCATCCTACTTATCCGAAGCTGACATTCCAGCCGATGTCCTTGAACACGAAAAGAACGTTCAAAGAGAAGCTGCCAAGAATGATCCAAAATTAGCTGGCAAACCAGAACAAGTCTTAGACAAGATTTTAGATGGTAAAGTTAAAAAGACATTCGCAGAAGTCACTTTAGAAGATCAAGCATTCTTAATCGATCCAGATAAGACTGTCGGTCAACTCTTAAAAGAAAAGAATGTTAAAGTCTTAAAATTCATCCGTTACCAAGTTGGTGAAGGCATCGAAAAGAGAAAAGATGACTTCGCAAGCGAAGTAATGAACGAAGTTAATAAATAGTTACTTAAAAGGGAACACCTTAGTGTTTCCTTTTTGTTTAAATTAGGAGGAGCATATGTACAAAAGAATATTACTGAAACTATCCGGTGAAGCTCTTAAAGGAGATTCTAAGAATATTGTTGATGAACAATACCTCAAAGAAATTAGCAAAGTCATCAAAGACATTCATGATATGGGAACAGAAGTGGCTGTCGTTGTTGGAGCAGGCAATATTTGGAGAGGAAAGATTGCTGAAAGTATTGGCTTAGACCGTGTTCCTGCTGACTTTATGGGAATGCTTGGGACTGTTGTTAACGCAGTTTGCTTAAGTTCCACATTAAAGAATCTTGGTGTTGAATCAATCGTCACCTCAGCCGTTAATGAAATCGATGGAGTGGTGGCTCCTTATTCAATTGATTTAGCTAAGCAAGAACTTAACAAAGGCAAAGTTGTATTCCTCGCTGGTGGAACAGGAAAACCATACTTTACAACTGACACCGCCGCTACGATGAGAGCCATCGAACTTAACTGCGATGCTATCCTCATGGGAAAGAATGGTGTTGAAGGAATTTATGATTCCGATCCAAGAAAGAATCCAAATGCCAAATTTATCAAAGATGTATCTTATGATAAAATTATTTCATTAGGTCTGGAAGTTATGGACCTAACTGCGGTAGAATTAATTAAGAACACTGACATCCAAATTCGTGTATTCTCCATGAATGATTTATCTAATTTTGGTAAAGTCATCGCTGGTGAAGATATTGGAACAACTTGTCATAAATAAAGGAGATAGTTTATGGATGCTTATGCATTAGAAGCCAAAGAAAAAATGGCCAAAACCGTTGATGTCTTAAGAGACAGCCTTTCAACATTAAGAACTGGTAGAGCAAGCGCTGCAATGCTTTCTGGTATTATGGTGGACTACTATGGTTCCCCAACACCAGTCAACCAAATTGCCTCTATTTCAATCCCAGAACCAAGACAATTATTAATCAAACCTTACGATAAAAACGATGTTAAAAACATCGTCAATGCGATTCATGCTTCAGATTTAGGTATTAATCCTATTAATGAAGGCAACCAAGTTCGTTTGTTAATTCCTGTTCTTACCGAAGATAGAAGAAGAGAAATTACTAAACAAGCAAGAAAATATGGCGAAGAAGCCAAAGTCGCAATCCGTAATATCCGTAGAGATTATATGGATATCATCAAAATTGATGAAGAACTCTCTGAAGACTTCCAAAAGAGAGCTCAAGATGATGTTCAAAAAGTCACCGACGAAGCCATCAAAAATGTTGACGCAGTTGTCAGTGAAAAAGAAAAAGAACTCATGGCTATTTAAGGACGGAAATAAACTTCCGTTCTTTTATTATTAGAGAAGGAAAAAATGCAAACTAACAATTTGCATTTTTTGTATGCTCTTATATGCGCGTTTCGTGTATACTTAAAGAGACATTGGAGGATTTGATAATGAAGAGAAATAAAAACATCATTGAAGTTAATGAAATTTCCGATAGCGTTAAAACCTCTATGAGAACAAGAATTATCTCTGCTGTTGTCGCAGCAATAATCATTTTTCCATCCATCTTTTTAGGTGACTGGTTTGGTTTTGCTGTTATTTTGTTCTTATGTGTGGTCGCCGCTTATGAAATTATTCACTGTGTAAAGCCAAAACACTCTATTTGGTTAACTATTATTTCAGCTATTTTAATGCTGTTAATCACTTGTTGGCCTTTAGTTAGGGAACTATTCTTCTCTGCAAGAGAAGGAGCGGATTTTAAACTCTGGACCTCATTTGGAAATATTTATCTTTCTATTATTGTTCTCGTCTTTGCCTTCATGATCATCTTCTTTTATGTGGTTATTGATAAAAACATTTCAGTTTCTGATGCGGCTTTTATCTTTACAGTAGGAGTGGGTGTTTCCTTAGGTCTCCAATGTGCTTTATATCTAAGATTTATTCCAATCGTTGCAAAATATAGTTATGTTCCGGGAATGGATTTAAGTGGTATTGCTTATTTTAATTTCTTTGAAAACTTTGAATCCGCTACCCTTATTATCTATGTCGTTATTGGAACATTTATGACTGATATCGGTGCCTATTTCACCGGTGTCTTATTTGGCAGACATAAAATGAATGAAAGAATCTCTCCAAAGAAAACTTGGGAAGGATTTGTTGGCGGTATCGTTTTCTCCATTCTTGTTTCATTCCCATTTGCGTTAGTCTTATCACTTTGTGGTCATCCAATCATTTCTGTTCTTGACCATAATCACTGGTATTTCATTTTGATTCTTTCAGTATTATTACCATTCTTTGCCACCTTAGGTGATTTCGTATTCTCTTCTTTGAAGAGATACTACAATATCAAAGACTTTGGCAATATCATGCCAGGTCATGGCGGAGTCTTAGATCGTATTGATTCTATTATCTTTTCATTCTTAGTGTCCGCGATCTTTATCGGAGTGATTTTAGGAAGGGGTTCACCATTACTTTAATGAACATCATTATTCTTGGAGCATCTGGAAGCATTGGAAGACAGAGCCTTGATGTTTTAAAGAAACATAAAGACGAATTCTGTTTGAAAGGATTTTCCGTTGGAAAAAGAATAAGAGTTATTCCTCAAATCATTAAAAACTTTCCATCTATAAAACATATATGTGTAATGGATGAAAAGAATATGATTTCTTTAAGAAAGAAATATCCATCAATTAATTTCTACTATGGAGATGAAGGTTTAATTAATCTCATTGAAAATAGTGAAGCGGAGATGGTGGTTAACGCTTTAGTAGGTTTTGTTGGTTTAAGACCAAGCATTAGAAGTTTAGAACTCAATAAAAAACTTGCTTTAGCCAATAAAGAATCTCTCGTTGTTGGAGGAGAAATCATTAATGATCTTTTGGATAATGGACATGGAAAGCTTTATCCAATCGATAGCGAGCATTCTGCTTTGCTTAAATGTTTAACTGTTGATTCATCTAATGTGAAGAAACTTATCTTAACCGCCTCTGGTGGGGCATTTAGAAAACTCACAAGAGATGAACTCAAAAATGTTAAAGCTGAAGATGCATTAAAACATCCAACATGGAAGATGGGGGCCAAGATTACCATCGACTGTGCAACGATGGTGAACAAATGTTTTGAAATCATTGAAGCCCATTATCTTTATCATTATGGATATAACCAAATCGGAGTCATCCTTCACGATGAATCAAGAGTGCATTCAATGGTGGAGTATAAAGATGGAACATATCGTGCGGATATCTCAAAACCAGATATGAGAAACCCGATTGAGTACGCTTTATTTGAATGTAACACCCCGATTAAAACCTATGTCACAACTGACTATCATCTATTTAAAAACTGTCACTTCCATGACTTTGATATCAAGCGTTACCCGATGGTCAAATATGCGAAGTTGGTAATTGAAAAGAAGGGGACATATGGAACAGTTTTAAACGCTTCTAATGAAGTCGCAGTTAACGCTTTCTTAAATGATAAAATCTCTTTTTTAGGGATTGAAAAAATCATCGATAGATGCATGAAAGAACATGTTAATATCGAACATCCAACAATTGACCAAATTGTGGAAATTGATAGAAAAACACGGCAAAAAGCCGCTGATTTAATTAAAAAAGGAGGAAAAACTATATGATGATTATCTTATACATTTTGCTTTTCATAGTCTGTCTTTCTGTTTTAATTATGATCCATGAACTTGGTCATTTAGCGATGGCTAAAGCCTTTAATGTTTATTGTTTTGAATATTCAATTGGTATGGGTCCAGCTCTCTTTAGAAAGAAGAGGAAAAATGGTGAAACATACTTTGCTTTAAGAGCCTTCCCATTCGGTGGATTCGTCTCCATGTATGGTGAAGGAGATGATGAAAAAAATCTTCCTGATGGTATCGAGCACATTCCAGAAGAAAGAGCCCTTAACAAAATTAAGAAGTGGAAGAGGGCAATCATTCTTCTCGCCGGTGTCACGATGAATGCTTTACTAGCGATAGTTTTATTCTTTGTGGCCGCAGCTTTACCTCAAAAGATGATTTATCTCAACTATTTTGAAGTCAAAGAGAATAGTGTCGCTTATAATGCTGGGATACAACTTGGTGATTACTTGATGTATACCGAACCAGCTGATCCAGACGATAAAGATGATGCGGTTGTCAAGGCTCAAAAAGAAGGATACTATGTCGTCTCTATGGATTCAGTAGCGACTTACACTGATTCTTCAACAAGAACAGTTGCCGCTTTAATTGAAACAAATCAAAAGGTTTTGAACTTCAAGGTTCATAACTTTAATAAGTGTTTAGTGTTTTACGAAGTTGAAGATAATCAAATTATCTATTCTAAAGAAGTGACCGCTGAACAATCCACTCTTGATTATGTTGATATCAAAATGACCTTTGGGAGAAAAGGTACATATGATAGAGAAAAAGATGAATTTGGACAAATAGACACTCTTGATGTCATTTTGCATCGCCAAGCTGATGGCACTTTTGAAGAGTCTGGATTAGACATGTATTTGGATGTCACCAAACTTAATTTTGGTCAAATGTTGAAACAAACTTTTGTCGACTTTGGCGAAAGTTCCATAGTTATAGTAAAAGCTGTAGGTGGGCTCTTTATTGGTCGAGGCTGGAAAGATGTTGGTGGAATTATTTCTATCTATACCCAAACAACTAGCATTCTTAATAACTTTGGAGCTGCAACATTTATCAAAGTATGGGGCATCATTTCTGTTAACTTAGCAATTATGAATTTATTACCATTCCCAGGACTTGATGGATGGCAGTTGCTCGTTTTAATTATTGAAGCGACCGCTCATAAAGAGATACCGCAAAAGGTAAAATCTATTGTTTCCGTTATTGGTATATCTTTATTGCTTACCCTCATGGTAGCGATTCTTGTAAAAGATATTATTGGACTATTCTAGAAAGGAGAAATCAACATGACCGATAAAATGATAAGATTTTTAAATTCTATCAATATTAACAATATTGATGATTTCGACATGGATTTTGATAACTTCATGAAGAATAGATTCGAAGAGAATTCTTGGATTGCTGAAATATATAAACTTTCACCATGGAACTATGAACTTCTTAGAAAGTTCCAAGATGGAATAATGACCATTACAACCTATCAATTAACAATTAGGTTCTCATATGCTTGTAAGATTAAAGCCGAAGATGCTCTTAACTTATTCCCTGATTGGTATCAAACCATCTATCGTCTTCCAAGTGATTACGAATGTGAAATTAGAGATGGAGTCTTAACATTCATCTTTAGATCAGAGCAAGAAGAAGATGACGCGAAAGCGAGAATTAATGACTTTAGAGACTTCCTTAATTTCCTTAACTACGATGTTAGAGTTGAAACAGTAGTGGAAGAAGTTGAACAAGCAGTCGTCTTATCTGAAAGAAAGATGAAGATGATTTCAAAAGCCGCTGAAAAAGCTGCGAACGAACTCATGGAAGAAGAAGATGAAAGCAGCGTTAATGACGCTGAAAAATATGATATTGATATTCAAAAGATTATTGAAACTCAACATCAAGAAGAAACCGCTTTAGTGGAGTCTCAACTCTTAAAACAGATGAGAGAAAACGCTGAACTCATGAAAAAAGAAAGAGAAAGAGCAAGACTCAATCGTCGTGGAAATTATATTCCTATCGATTTAATCGATACCATTGATGCTTCTACTGGCTCTGTCGATTTCTCAGGTAAGATTTTTGAAGTAGAAATCAAAGAGTTCGGTGGTCGTAAAAGAATTAATATCGGTGTTGGTGATAAGGCTATGGGAGCAATTTACGTCAACATGTACGAAAACGCCCAAGTCACCGATGAAATTATTAAAGAACTTAAAAAAGGACAAAATGTCCGTGTTAGAGGTGTCTCTTATTTAGATGAATTTACTAAAAACATCACGATTAAAGGACACTATATAGATTTACTTCCACCAGATGAACCAAGACAAGATACATCTGAAGAAAAACGTGTGGAATTACATTTACATTCTCTGATGTCGGTTCAAGATGGCGTTGGAAGAATGGATGATTACTGTAAACTAGCAACTTCAATGGGTCATAAAGCTATCGCTATTACTGATCATGGTGTCGTTCAAGGATATCCAGATGCCCAAGCCGCCGCAAAAGCCACCGGCATTAAAATGCTTTATGGTTCTGAACTATACATGGTGGACGATAAACAGGTTTATGTTTTCAATCCAAAAGATGTCATTTTAAGCAAATCAAAATTTGTCGTTTTAGACTTAGAAACTACTGGTCTTTCAACTTTCTATGACCGCATTATTGAATTTGGTGCGGTAAAAGTGGAAAGAGGTTTAGTAACTTCAAGTTTAGATATTTTAATTAATCCAGGTCGTGAATTATCCGACAAGATTTCTAAAATCACTCATATCACAAATAAAATGTTAAATGGCAAGCCTAAGATTGAAGAGGCTATTGATAAAATCTTAGATTTTATTGGTGACGCAGTTTTGGTTACTCATAACGCGGCATTCGACTTTGGTTTCATTCAAGAAGCTCTTAAGAGAATGAATAGACCAATTTTAGATAACCCAGTAGTTGATACTTTGGCCATTTCCCGTTATTTATTCCCAGAAGCTAGAAGTCATACTTTAGGATCACTTTGCCGTAACATGGAAGTCATCTATGATGAAGAAGCCGCCCATAGAGCGGACTACGACGCGAGTGTTCTAAATGAAGTGTGGCAACAGATGCTTGTTAAGTTAACAAAAGATAATCATAAATTAACTCACGCTCAACTTGGAAAACTTGAAACTCCATTATCTTTGCTTAAACACATTCGTCCTGTTCATGTTGTGGCCTTAGCAAAAGATAAACAAGGACTTAAAGACTTATATAAACTTATCTCTTTATCACATGTTGATTATTTAGCTGAAGTACCAAAGGTCCCAAGAAACGAACTTGAAAAATTAAGAGAGCATTTAATCATTGGATCTGCTTGTTTTAATGGTGAAGTTTTTAGAACCGCGAGATATTACAATTTTGAAAGATTGAAACAAGTAGTGGATTTCTATGATTATATTGAAGTTCAACCATTAGAAAACTATTCATGGCTCATCAATATGGGTGAACTTGAAGATGAAGGTGTCTTAAAGACATATATTAAAGATATCATCAGAGCCGCAGATGAAATGCATAAACCTGTCTGTGCGACTGGAGACTGCCACTATGTTAATCCAGAAGATAAAATATATAGAGATATTTATATCTCTGCCAAAGCTGTCGGTGGCGCAAACCACCCATTAAATCCATATAACAGAATTAAAGGCATGTATGGAAAATTTGAAAACCCAGATCAACACTTTAGAAGCACAGATGAAATGATTGAGTGTTTCAAATGGTTAGAAGACGATAAAAAAGTAAAAGAAATTGTTATCAAGAACACCAATATGATTGCGGATCAAATTGAAACTTTGGTCCCTCTTCCAAACGATAAATTATATACACCTACCATCGATAACTGTGAAAACATGTTAAAAGATATGGTTTATCAAAAAGCCCATGAACTATATGGTGATCCATTACCTGAATATATTGAAAACAGATTAGCCGCCGAACTTAACGGTATTATTTCAAACGGATTCTCAGTTATTTATTACATTGCTCATAAGATTGTTAAAAAGGCAAATGATGATGGATATTTAGTCGGATCCCGTGGATCTGTTGGTTCTTCTTTAGTTGCCACCATGGCGGATATTACTGAAGTAAATCCATTACCACCTCACTATAGATGTCCACATTGTAAACACCTTGAATGGACATCAGAAATTATGCCAAGTATTCGTTCTGGATATGATCTTCCAGAAAAGGATTGCCCAGTATGCGGCACGAAGATGGTTCATGATGGACAAGATATTCCATTTGAAACATTCCTTGGCTTCTCCGCTGAGAAAGTTCCTGATATCGACCTTAACTTCCCTGGTGATTATCAATCTAAAGCTCACGACTACACCAAAGAATTATTAGGTGAACAAAACGTCTTTAGAGCCGGTACGATTGAAACAGTCGCGGAAAAGACCGCCTTTGGTTTTGCTCGTGGCTATATTGAAAGACAATATATGCAAGATGGAATGAGTGAAGCAGAAGCCAAAGAAAAAGCCTTAAAATATCCAAAAGCTAAGCTTTCATATATGGCCAGTGGCTGTGTTGATGTCAAGAGAACAACTGGTCAACACCCAGGTGGTATCGTCGTTATTCCAAGAGAATATGAAGTCTATGACTTCACACCTGTCCAATATCCAGCGGATGAAAAAGAATCTTCATGGAAGACAACCCATTTCGACTTCCACTCAATTCACGATACAATCTTAAAACTTGACTTGCTCGGTCACGTCGACCCAATGGCCTTAAAGATGATGTGTGAATTAACGCACATCAATGTTAAAGACATTCCGATGAACGATCCAAAAGTCTTATCTATTTTCTCCACTCCAAAAGAGTTAAATATTAAAGGTAATTATCTAAATCAATCCACAGGGGCGATGGCGATTCCTGAATTCGGAACGAACTTTGTTCGTGGAATCTTAGAAGATACTAGACCAAAGACATTCTCAGAACTCGTCATTATTTCTGGTCTATCCCATGGTACTAACGTGTGGAATGGTAACGCTGAAAAATTAATTCACGATAAAGTCACTGACCTTAATGGTGTTATTGGATGTCGTGATGATATTATGACTTACTTACGCAAAAAAGGCATTTCTAACTCCATTGCCTTCCAAATCATGGAAACTGTCCGTAAAGGTAAACCTTTAAAGAAAGAATTTGAAGATATGATGAGGGCAAATGGTGTTCCTGAATGGTATCTTAATTCCTGTAAGCAAATTGCTTACCTCTTCCCAAAAGGACACGCGACCGCTTATGTTATGATGGCCATTCGTGTTGGTTATTTCAAAGTCTATTATCCTCTTGAATTCTATGCAACATTCTTCTCAGTCCGTTCTAAACAATATGATATTAAGACGATGATTGACGGAGAACTTGCTATTAAAGCAAGACTTGATGAATTAAAACTTAAATCGAGAACAAAAGGTGAAGCCTTATCTCCAAAAGAAGAAGAAATTCAAAAGACTCTTAACATTGCAGTGGAAATGGTGGAAAGAGGATATAAGTTCTCTAATATTTCTTTATATAAATCAGAGGCGACAAAATTTGTTGTCGACCATGAAAACAAATCTTTAATTCCTCCATTTACCACATTAGATGGTCTTGGTGAATCTGCTGCTGAATCAGTCGTGGAAGCAAGAAAAGATGGAGAGTTCTTCTCTAAAGATGACTTACTTAGAAGAACAAAGTTAAATAATACAAATATTAAAGACCTCGAAGCATTACACGTTCTTGATGATTTATCTCAATCAGATCAATTAACACTTTTTGACTTCTAGTCATTAGTGTTCTTTCGAGACGTAGCGCAGCTTGGTAGCGCGTCTGCTTCGGGAGCAGAAGGTCATGAGTTCGAATCTCACCGTCTCGACCAATCAGTTTAAAACAGGGTTGCATGACAACCCTTTTTTATAAGGAACCGCCTCTTAAAGGTATGATTCCTGAATGCAAAATCGTATTGTTTTTTCTTATTTTTTAGCTTCTTTTTCCGATTTATTAAAACTTGTACTTTTTATAGAAAAATAGGTGAAAAGTGAATAAAATGATTAAGAAGTCCAATTTGCCAAATAGTTGATAATTAATTATCTTTACAGCATGGCAAATAATATGGAACAAAAAATTAAAACCATGAATTTGATCGATTTTGACCTATCTTTTGTCGGTGAAGAAAAATATCTTCAAGCATATATTGATTATCTTTTTGCGAGCAGTGATAAATCCTTAAAAGATAATTTAAAAGCTATGGATTTGCCAAATTCTAGTTACCATTATTGTAAGAATAATGGCTTTAAGAATTCTTATTTCACTTTAGAAATCATCGCCAAATATTTTAATGTTGAATTAAAAATTGATAATCAAATATTGAAAGAATTAGAAGAACTTCTTTCCAAAGCTTTTACTGAATGTTTTTATGTGGAAGGAAAAACCAAAGATATTAGAGAAAAGTTAAAGAAATATGAATATTTATCTCATAACAATATTCTTTCTCCTATTTATTATTTAATTTATATATCTGTTTTAGATTTGCCAGACCAAATCGAAAAATATAAAGAAGAACTACCTAATTTTGTGATTCCGATGATGGATTCCATCTATCCTTCTTTACCATTTGATTTGCAATATGTTTATTTAGATATGTTGTCCCAATATTATCAAGTTACCGATGAAATGGATAAATATCCCCATATCATCAAAGAATTAGAAAAATTGGATCCATATGTTGACGAAAGAGTGAAGACTATGGGCCATTACGATTTAATTGTTCTAAATTTTTGCGTCAATAACATCGAAAGTGCTTATAAATACACAAAATCTTGTGAGCAACTGTATATCAAATATTTCAATCCAAGAAGACTTAATTATATTAAGAAAAACCTCACTGGTTTAGCTTTTAAATGCCAAAAATATGATGAAGTTGTGACTTCAGCGAGAAGCAATTTATTATTTACTTCTAGGGAAGAAACCAGACCCGTTGTTTATAAACAAACCATTATGCTTTTGTGCAGCGCATTGATACTAACTAAGCAATATAAAGAAGCGATAAATTCGACGGAATTGATTTATGAAAATGAATTCACTGATTATTACAATCAGGCCATGCTTATCAAAATGTTCTGTTATTTAAAACTAAATAAGAAAGCACAATTAGAAGATATTTATGCTCAACTAAAAGTTGTGGAAGATAATAGAGCCATCACCCTTGCCGATCTCATTCACGATTTAATATCACAAAAAAGAAAAGAGATGTCGACATTTGGCAAAAGATTAAAACCTATCTACGTCGATGCTTTTTCAGGATATCGACAGATTTGCGATTTATTAAAAACTGAATATGAACAATATCTAAAGAAAAACAACAAATTCATCGATATTTTGGACATGTAAATAAACTTGGACTTATTTGAAAAAATGCACCTAAACATGGTGCTTTTTTCTTTGTTTGTCCAATTTGCATAAGATTATTTAATTCTATAAATTAATGGCGAGATTTATGGAGGACAATTATGGAGTCTAATGGCTTTTATTCTAGCCCCGTAACAGAAACAGGGGTGGAGAATTTAGATTTTACTTTAACAAAAGTGGTGGATACTTTTGGCAAATTAGAATTGCAATTTAATGTTTCTAACACTGGCACAATTTCATATTGCATTTGGATGACCGGAACATTAAATGTCATTATAGGTGACAAATATTATAGTGAAAAGATAGGAGACGTTCACCAATTTCCCGCTCATACGGATAAGACATTTAAATATACATTAAGCGCTAATGGGAAGGTCACTAGCGCTACAATTAGTGGTATTTATGTCGCAAGAGATGATGGATTCCCTATAACCGCCAATCAATATGGTTTTGTTAATTCAATAACAGAAACGGCTTCGGTTGATTCATATGCGTTTCAAAGCAATACCGCAATTATTTCCGGCGTTATTGGAGGAGTAACACTGGCAGCTCTTATCGCCGTCATAGTGAATGGTATTGCTAAAAAGGTCCCTGCTTTATTCATGGTCGGTAGAATAGTTTTTGCTATAGGTGTTTTAGCTATTGTAACTGGTTTTCTCGGTTTCTTCTTTACCATTGGTATTAGCATGATTCAAGGTCAAATGTCTTCCTTTAGTCCTGTTTGGTTCTGGCTTTTGATCATTGTTGGTGCGGTTGTAACCGCCATCGGAATCGTTATTTTAATACTTGCTAACAGAAGAGACAAAAGAATCAGAGAAAACAGGGTTATCGGAAGATAAAAATCAGTCACGATTGCTACCTTATAAATCTGTGAGGCATCGGTATTGCCATTATAAAAATACTAATATAATGAGAGGTTTTTAAATTATGAAAAAAAGATTAAATGGTTTATTTGTGTTGTTGCCATGTGTTTTAGGTGTAATGCCAATTGCGGCATGTAGCCTTCTGATAAGACCCGTTAATAGCTCTGATAATAGCTCCACTTATATGGAAGAAAAAGTGGAAATCAGCTACGCGGG
>CAMOSS010000005.1 GCA_946625055.1 uncultured Caryophanales bacterium | reverse complement strand
GAAGGAAGCTTTGCGAATATTTCCATCGATAGAAATGACTTCTTTGGAACTGGTAAAGATTCTTTAGCCATCGTCTTTGATAAAGAACACACCTCAAGAGGTGTTCCATCAAGTGATGGTTGGATTGTTATTACTAAAAATGAAGATAGAGAATTATATGGAACAGACTCATTCTATTTCAATTTCTATTATTCCGGACATGATGCGACAATCTTAGTCCGTGTTCTTGACTATGATGGTGAATACTGGCATCAAAAAGTCCAAGTCTCTAACAACGCGAAACAAACCATTGTTATGAGATATCAGGACTTCACATTAAGAACTGCAGGAACAAATATCTTTAATAGAAAATTTGACTGGCAACATATTAGATACTTTGAAATTGTTTTTGAAAGAACATTCGGAGATGGTATTTGCTTATTCTCAGATATTAAAGCTGTTCAATTCAATAATTATAAAAATATGTTCATGGACAAGATGGACTTTAAGAGCACACCTATGTCTGAATGGACTTATGAAAACTATAACTTTGGAAAAACCATTTCTGATGATGGAACAGAGTTAACTTTAAGTTTCTCTAAAGATGATGGATTTAATGGTTATGGTTTCCAAAACGCGAACGTTTATAAATTCTTTATTCAAGGCGACGCGTTAAGAATGAAAGTAAAATACACAGGCGCATCATCAACTTCAGTTTTCTACTTTAGAATTCTTGAAGAGGACAATGATAGATGGCAGTTCAAGATGCCATTTACTGATTTAGTAAAAGATGACTATAAAGAACTCATCATTCCTCTTAAAGCATTCCAAAGAGTGGAATATATGAATGGTGATGGGGCAAAACAATTCTTCTTCATTCAAAAATTTAATATTGGCCTTGCTAATACATATTCTTCTGGAACACTATCAGTCAAAGATATTGAAGTCATTAAGATTGATGATGTTATTGAAAACAGAAAACGCACTGTCTCTAGCGAAGGACTTATTGAAGACTTCAATGATTATAATATCTACACAGAAATGTATTACTACTGGGATCAATCAGTAGAGAATAAAGATGAATCAATGAAACTTGATAAAGTTCACAAAGCTGGAGGTTCAACCAACAAATATTGCGCAGAATTTGACTATAAAGCAGACATGGAAATGGCAGTCTATCAACTTTATATGGATTCAAAACAATGCACAGATAAAAATGCCTTACAAATTTGGTTAAAGGATGCCTCTGTCAGATTTAACGATAACTTCCCACATCTAAAAGATGAAGATATCGCTGCTGAAATGACTATCCAATTAACCATGGATAGTGGTGAATGGTATCGTTATGTCATCGACCATGTTAAAAAAGAATGGAGTGTTTACACCATTAGCTTTAATGACTTTACATGCGTTAACGAAGATGATTTGATTGATGAAGCACAGCCACTTTCCAGTGAACACATTATCCACATGGCCTTTGGATTTAAATACCTCTATTATGATGCAGAGGGTAATCACGTTCCAACATATGCAATTGCTAACCCTGTCTATATCGATGAGATTTATTTTAAGAACGCTACCGAATCTTCAATTATTGAGTTAGACACCACAATCAAACCTGATACCGATGATGAAGGTAATGTGACAACAACAACTGTTGAAACAATGGAACAATATACTGAAAGCAAAGAAGTGTTTGATTTATGGAGTTATGTTACTGAAAAAGAATATAACTTAATGGAACTTTCTAATGATGTTTCTAGCGAAGGTGGAGTCCATTCAATGATGATGCAATATAAAGGTTCTGATTCAGTCTCTTATGATAGAATTTCTCAATTCTCTAATACAGTGATTGCTAAGGGCTTCTGTATCGATATTAAAGGTGATGGTAAAGCCACAGTTTATCTCAATCTCAATTGGCGTTCAGGAACAACGCTTTATAAGATGAGGTACACATTAACAAACATTCCAACCGAATGGACTCATTATGAGATTGGTTTCGATTACTTTAAAGACGTTAATGGTTCAGATAAAACCATCTCCAAGAACTACGCTAAATCAATTGAATCTATTTCATTTGGTATTGTTAATAGCGATAAATCACAAAGTCAGATTTATGTCGACAATATCAAACTCACAAACTTAATCGAATACGATGATCCAATCGTAAAGAGAGTTATTGCATAGGAGGGTGGCTTATGAGATTTAATAAATGTAAAGAAAATCCAATCTTAAAACCAAATCCTTCTAATCAATGGGAAGAATTATGTGTTTTAAATCCTGCAGCTATGTTAGTGGATGATACTTTCTATATGATTTATAGAGCGGCAGGTAATGATAAAACTCATATCATTCATCTTGGTTTAGCGACATCTAAAGATGGTATCCACTTTAATCGTGAAAGTGATAAACCTCTTATCAGCGGTGATCCAAATGGATTAGACGCGGGTGGATGTGAAGATCCAAGATTAATCAAGATGGGAGACTATTTCTATTTAACATATGCCTCTCGTCCATTCCCTCCAGGACAATATTGGAGAGAAGATAAAGAATACTTTGGATTCAAACCTGAGTTTGGACCAAAAGTCTTAGTTTGGAATAATACCCTTACCCATTTAGCGATTTCTAAAGACTTGAGAAAGTGGAAGAAACTTGGACCAATTACTGACCCACATTTCGATGATAGAGATGTCGTCATTTTCCCTGAGAAAATTAATGGAAAATTCTTCATGCTTTCAAGAGCGATGGAAAGATGCGGAGAAGGCTATCCAAATGAAAACCCAGGAATATGGATTTCCTTTAGTGATGATCTACTTCACTGGAATAACTATTCTCTCCTCATGAAAGGAAAAGAATGGTGGGAAGATAAAAAGATTGGGGCTAGTTGCCCGCCTTTAAAAACTAAAGATGGATGGTTACTCATCTATCATGGTGTTTCATGTAAAGATGATGCTTATAGAGTGGGTGCAGTCTTACTCGATTTAAACGATCCATTTAAAGTGATTTCCAGAACAAAAGACTATTTAATGGAACCAGAGGAAGAATATGAGACCAACGGTTATTACAATGGTTGTGTCTTCCCAACCGCGATTGTTCCTAAAGATGGTGAGTTATATGTCTATTATGGAGCGGGAGATAAAGTTATCTGCCTCGCGACAATAAACGAAAATGAACTTCTCAAATATTTAAAGGAGGAATGTCATGAATAAGAAACTATTATTTATCTCCGTTTTAGGTTTATCTATTTCATGTCTTGGAGTAATTGCCACAAGTACCACACTTAGATACTCTAAAGCCGAAGAACCTAAAACCTATTATGTCGACTTCTTTAGCAATTATTTGAGACAAGAATTCACTCTCTCAAATGGTTTTAAAGGTAAAGGAAATAACCTTATCTTCAAAACTGTTCAGGTTAATGAAAATAGCCTTGTTTCTAAACCAAGTGAAGAACCAACAAGAAAGAATTATCAATTCAATGGTTGGTACAAAGAAGAAGCTTGTGAAAATGAGTGGAACTTTGAAACTGATAAAGTTATGAAGAACACCAGAATCTTTGCTGGCTGGAAAATGGCGGAGAAAGAAAAAATGGAAGAGCCATCTTATACTCCTCCTTCTACAGTCTTAGAAGACACAGCCTCTACAGATTATGTCATTAATTCCATCATGAACTTCAAAGTGGTAGGAGGCTATTTAAATCTTCCAACTGCTTCATTAATGAAGTTAGAACAAAGCAAAGACAACGTTTTGCCTTTAATGGAATATAAGGTGAAAAATGGTAAAACCATTTCAGCCACATATAATCCTGAAAATATGAAAATCACTGTGACATGTGGTGAAAACGAACCTTTCCTCATTCAAGCAAAAGATAATTCACTTAACTGGATGCTCAGCGATACAAACTATGAAACAAAAGCCAAGAAATATGAATCTAAGGCTTTAGAAGAAGAAAGTTATCATGTGATGCTTGCGGGTTCATCTTCAATCGAGTTCTGGACTTCTTCAAAAGAAGATTTAGATCCAATTGTCTCCTATAATCACGGTATCGGTGGCACAACCATTGAACAATGGGACACATGTCTCAATCAAAGATTAGTGTTCCCATATAAACCAAAGATGGTCGTCTACTATGTCGGTATTAATAACGTTATTAATTCTGGACAAGGCTCTGAAACAGTGTGGAACAATTTACGTAACTTCTTTGACCACACTCATGAAGCTCTTCCAGATACCAAGGTTCAATACATTTTAATGAACCTCTTACCAGGTTATAAAGATAAGGCTGATATTATTACTTCAGTAAACAACAACGCAAAAGATTATTTAAAACAAAATAATAATGAATCTTGGTTAACACTTATTGAACCAGGGAAAGCCTTGCTTAAAGAAAATGGAGAACCAAACGCTGCTTACTTTAGAGTGGATGGTTTACACCTTTCTTACTTCGGATATCTTGTCTGGGGTGGAATTATTAAAGAATCTATCCTTAATGGATTAGAAAATTATTAATTATGAATTATCGTGTGGATATTAATGAAGAATATAAAAAAGCGAAATCTACTTATTTAAAGTATTCTTTATTATTCTCATTAATCCTCACATTAGTCTTAGGCGCGGATGTCTTGCTAGTTATACTAGCAAAAGAAGATTACACAGTTAATCTTATCATCGCGATTATCATTACAATATTATTTGGCTGGTTTAGTATCTTCTTCTTTACATCCATCTTTGGTGATATCAATAACAGATATCGTTATTTCAAAGGATATGAAGAAGGACTGAAACCTGTTGAAGAAATTGAATTCCTCAAAAAGAGTGATGAACTTTGTTATATCAATGGACTTTATGTCTATCCAATCTATGTTCGATACTTTATTGGATTAAGTGTTCAAGACAAAGTGATATTCACTTTAAAAAATGATCTCGAATACGAGATGGGCGATAAGTTAACAATTAAGACTTATCAAAGAATTCTAATCGAAGCGGAGAAACACTCATGAACGCGTTAAGAAAGAGAAGAATTCTATCCGTATTTAAGTATACATGGCCGTTTTATATTATCTCCGCGGTCATTATTGGTATTTTGTTAAATGTTTTATTTGGAGTCACTCATAGAACTCCGAGATATAAGACATTTAATCTCTTTGTTTCCGGAGAAGTCTTTGATCATAAGAAACTTAAAAGTGACATATTAGAGACTTATAAAGATAAAGAATTAAAAGCTTTCTCTTGTACTTCTGTTAAATATGGTGAAGCGACTTATGACACAAAGCTATCCGTCGCAGGATATAACACTTGTGATGTTCTTATCATCCCTGTTTCAAAACTTGAAAAAGTGAAAGTCTCCGCGTTTGGACTAGCTCTTCAAGATGAACTTATTACATCTTATTACCAAGGATATTCATTCTTCTCACAAGAAGAAGTGAAATATGGCATTAAGATTAATAAAGAAAAAGTCAGTGAGTATATGACTTTACCAAGTGAGGATTGTTATATGATCCTCAGCGGGAAATCTCCAAATCTTGGAATATACTCAAAAACACCTAATGAAGAAAGGAACATTTCTTTATTAGTGGCAAAAGATTGGGGTATGTAATGTTTAAAAGAAAAGAAAAACATATCACTGATAGTGAGGCAAAAAGAAGTCTTCCTCATAATAGGAAAGAGGTTTTCTTTGATTTCCTTAAGTATCGCAAGATGACGATGTTTGCCTTATCGACTTTTACATTTATGTTTTTCATTCCTTTAGCCGTTGATCTGTTCGTCTTTAACTTTTTTGAAGCGGGCGCGATTGCGAATGATAAAAGCGAATATCTCTTCTCCCTTCTCTTTTATTCCATGCTCATCATGCTTCCATGTATGATGGTGGGATTCTTAGGCTTAGCCGGAGCCTTCTATGTCGCAAAAAAGATGGTGTGGCAGAGTGGGATATCACTGGCCAATGATTTCTTTAATGGAATCAAAGAGGGATGGTTACATGCCTTAATTAATGGATTCATCTTTGGAGCAATGCTCTTTGGATTAGTGGTTGGAGGAAGTTATTTATTAATCTTTTCTCCTTTAGCCCCTATTTGGAGTGGAGTCGGTATTGGAGCGATCATTCTCATCTTCTTATTAATTGGGATGGTCATCACATTATTCTTCACTCAAGATGTCTATTATAAGAATCCATTTATTGTTACATTTAAAAACTCATTTTATTTCTTAGCCTTGTTGAACTGGAAGATACTCGTAATCTTTGTTCTAACGACTGGAGTAGTCATTACTCTTTGTTGCTTCAACATGATTATGTTAGCGATTGGATTATTCTTATTTGCCACTCTTAACAGTGTCCCAATAATCCTTTACACCTTAGTGTCTCATTCAGCATTCGATAAGTATATTAACAAAGAACATTACCCTGATTATGTTGGTAGGGGTTTATATAAAGAAGATAAGGAGGCCTAATATTATGGCAGATGTCACGTTGAAACATGTTTACAAAGTTTATGATGGAGGAGTAAGAGCAGTCAATGACTTTGATTTAGAAATCAAAGACAAAGAATTCGTCGTCTTCGTCGGTCCTTCTGGATGTGGCAAATCCACAACTTTAAGAATGATTGCCGGTTTAGAAGAAATCACTGCCGGTCAACTCTATATCGACGGTGAACTAATGAATGAAGTAGAACCAAAGAATAGAGATATCGCGATGGTCTTCCAATCCTATGCCTTATATCCACATATGACGGTCTATGATAACATGGCCTTTGGTTTAAAACTTAGACACACTCCTAAAGATGAAATTGATAGAAGAGTAAGAGCGGCGGCTGAAATCTTAGAAATCTCTGAACTCTTAACTCGTAAACCAAAAGCTCTTTCTGGTGGACAACGTCAAAGAGTGGCCTTAGGAAGAACTATCGTTCGTAATCCTAAAGTCTTCCTTCTCGATGAACCATTATCAAACTTAGATGCGAAACTTCGTGTCTCTATGAGAAGTGAAATTACGAAGTTACATGAAAAATTACAAACAACATTTATTTATGTTACCCATGACCAAACAGAAGCGATGACGATGGGTAATAGAATCGTTGTTATGAAAAACGGATTTGTTCAACAAGTGGATACACCTATCACCTTATTTGAAGATCCATCCAATTTATTTGTCGCGACCTTCTTAGGTTCTCCTCAAATGAATATCGTGGACGCTGAATTATTTATGGATGACAAAGTCTTAAAAGCCAAACTCAATGAAAGAGATGATATGGTGGTAGAATTCCCAGATATCAAAGCGAAAGAACTAGCCTCTAAACAATATATTGGCCAAAAAGTTTTATTAGGTATTAGACCAGAACATGTAAGACCAAACCAAGGTAAGATGTCCGTCTATGTTGATGTTGTTGAACATTTAGGTGATGAAACAATTCTTTACACCAAGATGGAAAATAGAAAAGAACAATTCATCATCAAGACTCCATTTAACTCCAAGATTCACTCAAATGAATCTATCAATATTGAATTAGATATGAACCATGTCTATCTCTTTGATAAAGATACTCAAAAAGCCATCATGGGTATTCCTCATGAAGATGAGATTCCAGTAAGAATTGATAATAACGTGATAAACATCGGTGAACAAGCTATTGTTCTTGATGAAGGCTTTAAGAATCATCTCCTTGATAACGCTTTTAACAATGATGTCCGTTTAGGCATTAAACCAGACTATATTTCCACGGAAGAAGTTCCAAACGCTTTAATCATTAAAGCAAAATTAGAATTTATCGATCCAAAGACTGATTATCAAGCTCTTTATTTCTCTCTTAAAGGAATCGATGGATATTTTGCTTTGAAAGTTCCTAATGATGTAAAGATTGAACTTAATAAAGAAGTTAATTTATATCTCCCATATCAGAGATTATCTGTTTATGATTTAGAACATAACAAAGTTAATTCTAGAGAAGTGGTTTATCCAAACTCTATTAATGCGAATGTTTCATTCTCTGGGGAAGAGATGAAAATTAAGTTTGGAAACAATGTCTTAACTTATCCAAAAGATCCTTCTATTTCAGAAGGTGAATATCTTTTGACTTTAAAACAAGATAAGTTAGTCCCTATCTTCAATAAGAAGATGCTTAAACAAGGACATATGAATCCATCAATGGATCATCCAAATAACAAGATTAAAGTTTCCGCCTATGATGAAGATGTCTTAGGTTCTAAACTATTAACATATGTTGAAGTTCAAGGATTTGAACATTATTGTTCATTTGTCGTCAATAATGAGTTCTCTGTTTATAAGATGCCAAAATTTGAACTTTACATCCCAAACGATGGATTTGTTTTGACTCCAAAACAATAGTTATGAAAATAATATAAGAGGAGAATGTGCTTAATGAGAGATTACCAAAAGATTTATGAAGAGTGGATTAGCTCTCCTCTATTAGCAGACGAAGAAAAACAAGAACTCCTTTCTCTTAAAGATAATAAAAAAGAAATCGAAGATCGATTCTATCAAGATCTCGCTTTTGGAACGGGCGGATTACGTGGAGTGATGGAAGTTGGAACAAATAGAATGAATCGTTTCATCATTCGTAAAGCCACCCAAGGATTAGCTAATTATCTTAATAAAAAATATCAATCCTCTTCAGTTGCTATCGGTTATGATTCAAGAAACCACTCCATAGAATTTGCTAAAGAGACAGCTTCTACTTTAGCGATGAACGGAATTAAGGTTTATCTATACAGAGAATTAATGCCAACACCTGCTGTTTCTTTTGCGGTGAGATATTTTAAATGTCAAGCTGGTGTCATGGTCACCGCTAGCCATAACCCAAAGAAATATAACGGTTATAAAGTTTATGGTGAAGATGGCTGCCAATGCACGAATGAACTCGCGAATAAGGTTTTAGAAGAAATCTTATCATTAGATACATTTAAAGATGTCAAAGTTGGTAATTATGATGAACTTGTTAAAGATGGAAAGATTATTATCATCGGACAAGATTGTTTTGATGCCTTTATTAAGAGTGATTTAAAAGAATCAATCTATCAAGAAAAGAAAGTTCTTAATCTTATTTACACTCCTCTTAATGGAGCAGGAAGAAGATGCGTGACCACAATCTTAAAAGAAGATGGATTTAATAATGTCCAAGTGGTGAAAGAACAAGAAATGCCTGATGGAAGTTTCCCTACATGTCCATATCCAAATCCTGAAATCCATGAAGCCTTAAAACTTGGTATTGAAAAGTTAATTGAAGAAAAGGCAGATATTTTAATTGCTACTGACCCTGATAGCGATCGTGTTGGAGTAGTGGTTAATGAAAATGGAAAACCTCATATCTTAACTGGTAACGAAGTTGGTATTCTTTTGTTTGATGCGATATATAATGCAAGAAAAGAAAATGACACTTTAACCAAAAGACCAGTTCTTATAAAGACTATTGTTTCTAGTGACATGGCCAATATCATGGCTAAAGACTTAGGAGTCAAAGTTATAGACGTTTTAACAGGTTTTAAATATATCGGTGAGCAAATACATCTCTTAGAAGAAAAAGAGGCGACAGATGACTATTTATTAGGTTTTGAAGAATCATGTGGTTATCTCTCTAATGTTGATATCAGGGATAAGGATGCAGTGAATGCCGCTCTTCTTGTTGCGGAAACCGCCAACCATTATAAACTTGAAGGCTTAACTCTCTTAGATAGATTAAACGCTTTATATAAGAAATATGGTGATTTTAAAACCGCCTTATTAACATATGAATTCCCAGGTCTTGAAGGTGTTCAAAAGATTAAAGACATTATGGCAAAGTTCAGAAGTGATAATATCAAAGAAGAAATTAAAGGCATTGATCATATCGGTGATTATAAGCTTGGATATATCTTCTTTGAAGATAGAAAAGAAGAAATCAATCTTCCAAAGAGCGATGTGGTGAAATTCTTCTTTAAAGATAATTCCACAGTGACAGTTAGACCAAGTGGAACAGAACCAAAACTTAAGATTTATGTCTTTGGTAATGGACAAGATAGAGTTGATGAATTAAAACAATTATTTGATGAGTTTATTAAGTAGTATGGAGTTAGTGAAATTATATCCACGAGTTAAAGATTATATTTGGGGTGGAAACTATTTTCAGAAGTTTCATAAAGGCTCAGGCTTAGAAAGAGTCAGTGAGTGTTGGGAACTATCTGTTAGAGGGGAAGATTCATCCCTTATTTGTAGTGGCCCTGATAGTGGAAGACTTCTTAGTGATGTCATCACAAAAGAAGATATTGGCCCTATCATGGATAGATTTCCTTATTTCCCATTATTAATAAAATTAATTGATGCGAAACAAAATCTTTCAGTCCAAGTCCATCCAGATGATGAATACGCATTAAAGAATGAGAACTCATTTGGTAAGACTGAGATGTGGCACATCATCTCTAGCGATGAAGGTAGTGGAATCTATGTCGGACTTAATAAAGACTACACAAAAGAAGAGATCAAAAGAGCGTTAAAGAATGGAACGATTCTTGACTGTCTTAACTTTTATAATGTTAAACCAGGTGATACTTTCTTGATTAAACCAGGGACAATTCATGCGATTGGTAAGGGTGTTAGGTTAATTGAAATTCAACAGAATTCAAATATCACATATAGGTTATATGACTACAACAGACTTGGCTTGGATGGAAAACCAAGAGAACTCCATATTAATAAAGCTTTAGAAGTTATTGATTATCATAAATATGAGATGATTAAATCTAGTGGTGATATTCTCGCGAATAATGAGTATTTTACCGTAAAAAGAGTGAGTTTTGATGGTGAAATTAGATTAAATGCTAATAATAAGTCATTTGTTTCATTCACATTTTTAGAAGGTGAAGGAAGTGTTAATAATGAAAGATTCAGCCAATTTGATACCTTCTTCTTACCATATAAAAAAGAATGCCTTATCAAAGGAAAAGGCGTTGTTATAATTTCTCAAATAGGATAAATATGAAAAGAGAGTTTAATCTCAATTTCTATAAAGATTTATATATGGATTTATTCCTTCCTGATGAAGAGGAGTTTTTTACGATTGTCCATTTCCATGGAGGTGGTCTAATTGAGGGAGATAAAGGTGACACCCATCTTTTCTCAGAACACTTAGCCAAGCTTGGATTTGCTGTTGCCACAGCGAACTACTCTCTTTTAAATGAAGCCAAGTTTCCTCAAATGTTAGAAGATGCAGCTCACGCGGTGAGATATATAAAAGACAATATTTCTAAGTTTGGAAAATCAAAAGGAATAATTATTTCTGGTCAATCTGCAGGAGCATGGATCACTCTTATGCTTTGCTTTAACCATGAGTATTTAGAGTCAGTGGGAATTAAGAATAGAGAAATTATCGGATGGGTATCAGATGCCGCTCAAACAACAAGTCATTTTAATATTTTGAAACATGAAAAAGGTCTCGACCCTTGGATACAAAGAATAGATGAAACTGCACCTATTTATTATATAAATAAGGATATAGATTTTTCTCATGTTCTCTTGCTTGCATATGAGGATGATTTACCAAACCGTATTCCTCAAAATGAATTATTGTTATCAACGATAAAGAACTTTAATCCAAAAGCGGATATTGAATTCAAATTGTTAAAAGGAAATCACTGCCATGGCAGTTCTGTTTTGGATGAAGATGGTGAGTTTGAAGTGGTAAAGATGATGAAGGAGTTTTCAAAAAGATTATGAAAAAGATTAGTGTTTTAATGATTGGCAATTCCTTTTCAGTGGACGCGGCTAGATATACACATCAATTATCTCTTGGCAGTGATGTTGAAATTGAACTTGGCGTTTTATATGTCGGTGGTTGTTCTTTAGAAAGCCATGTGAGATTTATCAAAGAAGGATCATCTCCTTATGAATGGTTTATGAATGGAGAATCTACCGGAAGATATATTTCTCTTAAAGACGCTCTAGAAATGAAAGAATGGGATTATATTACATTGCAGCAAGTCAGCGTCTATTCAGGAATGAAAGAAACTTATTATCCATACATCTATGAACTTATTGAATATGTCAGACAATATCAAAAAAATGCAGTTTTTGTCTTACACAAGACTTGGCCATATGAGAATGGGTTTAATAACGAAAACTTCTCCCATTATGGTTATGATAGGGTCTACATGTATCAATGTATCACCGATGTTTATAACTTCTTATTAAATGAAGACTTAGGTATTAGCATTGTTATTAGAAGCGGAGATATTATTGAAGCCGCGATTGAAAAATTTGGAGAACATTTCCATAAAGATGGATTCCATCTAAACGAAGAAGGAAGATATCTTGCTGCCTTAGGATTTGTCCATACATTTAATGGAAACAAAATGATTAAAGACTTATATATCCCAGAAGGATTTGATAAAGAACTTTGTCATCAATATGAACTTTTAGTGAAAGATGTATTAGAATAGATTTGTTATGAGTGATTACTTAAAAGATTTAAGAGCAAAAACAGGGCACATGCCATTACTCCTTCCACATTCTGTGGTCATTCTTTTAGATAAAAACAACAATGTTCTTTTAGAAGAAAGAAGTGATGACGGATATTTTGATTTCCCTGGTGGTGGAATTGATTTAAAAGAAAGCGCTGAAGAAGCCGCCGCTCGTGAGCTTAAAGAAGAAACAGGATTAATTGCGAACAAGTTAGAATTCTTTAAACTTTATTCTGGAGAAATCACCCACTATGTCTATTTTAATGGTGATGAAATCTATGGTTTAGATGTTGTCTATATTTGTAGAGATTATTCTGGAAATCTTGTTCCTCAACTTGAAGAAGTTAAAAGACTATCTTTCCATAGTTTAGACAATATGCCTGAGAAGATGTCGATTAGAAATAAGCAGATTGTTAAAGATCTACTAAAACACTTGAACTAATCACAAAATTTATATGAAAACAAATAAGTCCCTGAAAATCAGGGATTATTTTTATATACATAAGTGATATAATTACATTAATGGCAAATAAAAAGATAGAAGATATTAATCGTTTTAACGCCGATCCTGATAAAGGATTAAGCGAAGAACAAGTCAAATACATGCAGACGAATGGGAAGGTGAATATCACAAAAAGCCCAACCAATAAGTCTTATGCCCAAATCATCTTTGGGAATATTTTTACTTTCTTTAATATGTTGATGGTCGCGATGGCCATTCTCTTATTCGGAATAGTGGGTAAAAAGGTTATCACTAACCTTATGTTCCTTATTATCATCTTCTTCAATATCTTGATTGGAACAATCCAAGAATGTAAATCAAAAAAGACAATTGAGAAGTTAAAACTTCTCACTGATTCCAAGATTAGAGTGAGAAGAGGTGGACAAGAATTAGAAATCCACCCAAAAGATATAGTTTTAGACGATGTCTTAATTCTTTCTGCTGGTGATCAAATTCCTGTCGACTGTATCATCTTAGAAAATAATGTTGTTGAAGTTAATGAATCACTTTTAACCGGTGAATCAGTACCTGTGAAAAAGAGCAAAGGCGAAATGCTTTATGCTGGATCATTTGTGGTCAGTGGTTACTCTGCGGTTAAAGCCGAAAAGATTGGTAATGATACTTATGTCCAATCTATTGAGAACAAAGCTAAGTTAGCCAAACAACCAAAGTCTCAACTCATGGTTGCTATTTATAAGATTATTAGAGTTATGGCCTATATTGCTGTTCCATTATCAATTGTTGTTTTCTTTAATGAATTATTACATGCAGTGACTAATAACCCAGATAATCTTCCAATGTTCCCAAGATTCTGGAGTGATGAGAACTTAATTTCTAACGCTGTATTCTATGGTGGCACAACCATCACATATATGATTCCTTGTGGTATGGCTTTGCTTGCTTCTATTGCTATGGCCACAGGCGTTGTTAATCTTGCTCAAAACAAAACATTAGCCCAAAACTTATATTCTGTTGAATCATTATCAAGAGTTAACACTCTCTGTCTTGATAAGACAGGAACCCTTACCGATGGCACAATGAGTGTGGAAGACTATGTTGTTTTATCAAATAAATTTGATAACAAACAAGTGGAATCCTTGATTTCTTCCTATCAATCAGCCTTTAAGGCTATGAACCAAACTTCTAATGCTTTAATTAATAGATTTGGTAACAAACCAACTTTAGAAGTTGTTGATAGCATTGAATTCAGCAGTGCAAGAAAATACTCTGCGGTGAAATTTAAAGATGAAGGGTGGTTTATTTTAGGTGCCCCTGAATATATCACAAAAGATAAAGACTTATTAGATAAGGTCAATGAACATGCAAAGAATGGTTTACGTGTCGTTCTTTTAGCTAAAGTTCTTGATTCCTTTAAAGATGAAAACAGCATCCCAGAAAAGAAAGAAAATGTGGCGATGTTTATTATTAGAGACACGATTAGACCAGAAGTTAAACCAACTATGGAATGGTTCAAATCTAATGACGTTGATATCAAAGTTATCTCTGGCGATAACATTGGTACAGTCTCCTATATTGCAAAGCAATCTGGTATTGATAACTGGGATAAAGTAGTGGACATGTCTTTAATTACTGAAAACGATGACCTCGAAGAGATTGTAATGAATAATTCTATCTTTGGCCGTGTTAACCCAGATCAAAAGGCTGAAATCATTGCCATATTAAAGAAACATGACCGCGTCGTCGGTGTTACTGGTGATGGATTAAATGACTTATTAGCCTTTAAGAATGCGGACTGCTCAATTGCTCTTGCTAATGGGGCTGCAGCAACAAAGAACGTTGCTAATCTAATTTTATTAGATTCCAACTTTGCAAATATGAAAGAAGCTGTCTTCCAAGGAAGAAGAGTGGTGAATAATATTCAAAGATCATCATCCTTATTCGTCATGAAAGACTTCTTATGGATGTTTATTACAATCTTACCAATCCTTCTTGGCATTCCACATATGATTCAACCAACAGTTATGACCATTGTTAATGTTTTCATTACTGGTATTGCTTCGCTCTTTATTTCTCTTGAACCAGATAAGACAAGAGTGACTGGTAACTTCTTTAGAAACGTTGTTGAGAAAGCCGTTCTTTCCGGTTTCTATATGTTTATACCAGTGGTCTTAATTATTGCTTATGTCTTGCTCTCACAAGTGATTAGAACAGGAACATATGATATTAATTCGATGCTCACAGTTTTCGATGGTGATAAGATTACCGCTCTTGGATGGATTCCAGTAGTGGCTTTATGTGTCACCATTGCTGGCTTTGTTGTCTTCTATCAAAACTGTAAGCCACTAACTAAATATAGAAAGATACTTTATTTTGCAACATTAGGCATTGTTGTTTTAGTCTTATATCTCATTCCTGAATACTTCATTATTTCTGGAACAGAGATGCTTAAGAACACGGGTGGATTCCTTAATATCATTCCATATTGTTGGAAACATTTAGGAACAAACGCTAAATTTGGTTTATACTTAACAATGACCTTAGAACAATTAATCTTCTTAGTGGCGTATGGAATAATTGCTTACCCACTTTATATCCTTAATCGAAGGATTACAGGAAAGATTTTAGATAGATTATTGTTCACAAATAGAGAGTATAAGGACTATTAGAATGAAGAAAAAACTCATCATTTTTGACATGGATGGTACCATTTATTTAGGTGCGAATCTTTTAGATGGCGCGAAGGAGTGCTTTGATTACTTGTGGGATAATAATATCGAATATGTTTTCTTCACAAATAACTCCTCTCATGACTTAGATTTTTACTATAACAAGATTAAAAATTTCGGTATCAAATGCGATAGAGTTAAAAACTTTTACTCATCCACAGAAGTCGCCATTGCACACCTTAAAAAGTGTGGTTATAAAAAGCTCTTTGTGGTTGCGAACAAATCACTTAAAGACAAATTAGTGAACGACTTCGAATTAATTACAAAATATGACGGAAATACTAAAATAGACTGTGTTTTAGCAGGTTTTTCCACTGAATTAGTCTATCAAGAGTTAAGAGATGCATGTTTATATCTCCAAACTCAAGACTGCGACTTCATCGCCACGAACGGTGACTTTAGATGTCCAATTGAAGATGGGCTTTATATCCCTGATTGCGGTGGGATGATTGAGTGGATGAGACTCTGCACAAATAAGAAAGCAACTGTAATGGGCAAGCCAAATCCTGAGATTATTGAATATCTTGCTGATCAATTCAATGTCCCTATGGAAGATGTGCTTGTTGTAGGTGATAGAATTTACACTGATATATTGGTTGGTGTGAATGCAAAAGTGGACTCGGTAATGGTCTTAAGTGGTGAAACTACAATGGAAGATCTTAAGAACTATGATTACCGTCCAACATATATCCTTGATTCCATTAAATCTTTAAAGGATTTATTGAAATAAACTTATAAAAGGAGACTTATTATGACAGCTCAAACCCAAAGCGCTCCATTGAAATTAAACATGAAGCGTACTATGTTGATTGGATTTGCATTTTTTGGCATTCTTCTCTTATGGCAAGTCTATGATTCATGGTGTCCAACATTCCTCTCGGAACTTTTTGCAAAGGCCTTCTATCCAGAATATGAAGCTCTTCGTCAACAAAACACCCTTGAGGCTATTGCAAAATGCGGTGACATTATTCAAAAGGTTCAATACCCTGTCGGTATTATGATGGCTATTGATAATGTGGCAGCATTAATCCTCTTGCCTATCTTCGGTAAGATCTCAGATAAAACACATACACGTATCGGTAAACGTATGCCTTATATTTTAGTTGGTACATTCGTGTGTTCAGTCGCATTCCCATTTATTCCTGTTTTATTCCATTACAATAATGTCGCTGGTGTCATTATCATGATGGCAATCGTTGTCTTATTCGCGATGATGTATCGTAACCCAGCCGTGGCATTAATGCCAGATATCACTCCAAAACCATTACGTAGTAAAGCAAACGGTATCATTAACATCATGGGTTACATCGGTGGTGCATTTGCAACCCTCGTTGGTTTAGTCTTTGTTCTTAGTAATTATTTAGGTACCGCCGTTGATAAAGATACCGGTTTATATAAGGCTCATACATGGGCATATCACAACATTTGGGCCGTTGAAGGACCATTCCTTGTGGCTTCAGTCTTAATGCTTGTTTCTGCCGTTGTCTTATTCATCACAGTTAAAGAAAACAAAGTCGAAGAAGAAGTTAAAGATGAAATGGCACGTGGCGAACTTGAAAGTGAAGCTGCTGCTCCAATTGATGATGACAAACCAATGTCAAAAGCTAACAAAGTAATGTTAATCTTCATCTTAGTGGCAGAATTCTTCTGGTTCATGGCCGACAATGGTATTTCCACATTCTTAAATAACTATGTTATTTATGGTACACAATCATCCTCAACAAGTACGATGATCCTCACCATCCTCATGGGTGTTGGTAGTGTTATCGGTTTCGCTGTTGGTGGAATCATTGCTTCCAAGATTGGAAGAAAATGGACATTATTCGGAGGCTTAGGATTAACACTTGCTTCCTATGCAGTCTGGACAATCTTAACCTTTGCGGTTGGACTTCCAAAAGGTTCTATCCCAGTGTGGTTATTCGTTATTTGGTTTATTAAAGGATTTGGTATGTCACTCGTACACGTCAACTCCTTCCCAATGGTTGTTGAACTTTGTAGCACAAAGAAGATTGGTCAATTCACCGGTTACTACTATGCTTCATCAATGGCCGCTCAAACCATTACACCTATCGCATTAGGTTCCCTTCTTTATATCCCATCATTTGACTGGGACTTCTTACCAGTTTATGCAACAGCCTGTGTGGCTATCTCTTTAGTGGTGTTCTTCTTTGTGAAGAATGTTAAGAGCACTAAGACTGAATTCAAAAAAGGTTTAGAAGCTCTTGGTGACGACGATTAATATGAAAAAGTCAAAAGTATTATCAAAGATAAATCCATTGTTTCTTAAAGGTGTTGCCCACCGTGGTTTGCACACAAAAGATAATCATGATGTTTCAGAAAACAGCATGAAAGCTTTTGAACTTGCGGTGAAGCACAATATCCCAATCGAATTAGATATTCATTTAACTAAAGATAATGATTTAGTGGTTATCCATGATGAAGATTTAAAGAGATTGACTGATAAAGAAGGTATTGTTGAACATCTCACATTAAAGGAACTCCAAGAAAACTATCGTCTCTTAGATGGTTCAGTAATTCCATCATTTAATGAAGTCCTTGATATGGTTGATGAAAAGGTTCCAATGATCGTGGAATTAAAAGTTTATGAGAAGAACTATAAACCATTAGCTGCAAAGGCATATGAAGTCCTTTCCCAAAGAATTAGAGATAAAAAGAACTTCATGCTCATCTCATTTGACCCACGTTCATTATGGCCAATGAAAAAACTTGGTCTCATCAGATTGCTTCTTGCAACTCCATCTCATGAATATGTTTATAATTTATTCAGACATACAGTAGAAGGAGTTGACTTGGATCAAGAATTCTTCAAGAGAAAGAAATTCCAAAACTATCATAAGAGATATTTGGTTAATTCCTGGACCATTGAAACTAAGGAACAATTAGAACAAATACTTCCATATGTCGACACGACAACATTCCAATATGTTGATAAGAAAGACATAGAAGAACTATTAAGCAAATAAACATAAGCCCTCAATAAGAGGGCTTCTTTTTTTATGCCTAAAGCATATAAAAAAATATATTGAAATATGAACAAACATTCATATAATAATAAATGAACAGTGATTCATATATTTCTGTTCTGGAGGTACTTAATTATGAGAAACATGCCTAATTATGAAATAATCGACAAGATGGAAAACATCTTAAATATCGCAAGTGATTCCACAAGAATTAAAATCCTTTATTGTTTACTTAATGATGAAGTTTGCCATGAAGCTGGATGTCATGGTGAATGTTCAGTGTGCAGTGATAGGATTGAAAGAACAGTTTCTGAAATCGTTAATGCGATAGGGGCATCTCAATCTTTAGTTTCTCATCAATTAAAAGTTTTAAAAGATGCAAGACTAGTGGCCTCTAGAAAAGAAGGGAAGCAGGTCTATTATTCAATTATTGATGGTCACGTAAAACTCCTTCTTGAGGTTGTTTATGAACATGTTACGGAGGAAGAGGATGAAAAAGAAATATAAAATCGAAGGGCTCGATTGTCCTCATTGCGCGGAAAAATGTGAGAAGCATTTAGCCAAACATGAAAAGATTTCCTCTTGTGAAATCAATTTTCAAACTAGCGTTTTAAGCGTTGAATTTGTTGGTGAGGATTTAACCATCAATGAGATGCAAGACATTATCAAAGAAGTCGAAGATGATGAAGTGGTCATCAAAGATATAAAAGATAATAAAAAAGATAAAAAAAGAGTGGTTTTTACCAAGGAAAACATCTTTATTTTCGTAAAAATCGTTATTTCATTAGTCTTAGGATTAATCGGATTATTTGTCTTTAAAGATGGTAGTGATTTACACCACTGGATGAGATTTTCGTTCTTCCTTTTAGCATATCTTATTTGTATTTATGATCTCTTTATTGAAGTCATTGAGACTATTGCTCATAGGGAGAATCCTCTTGATGAAGATTTATTAATGATTATCGCTGCTAGTGGCGCCTTTACTTTAGCGGCTATCTTTAGTGATGATTATTTAGATGGCCTTTTGGTTCTCATTCTTTTCCATATTGGTGAGATTATTGAATCTATTACTTCAAACAAATCTAAAGATGCAGTTATCAACGCTGTTGACTTAAGAGCGGAGTATGCAAATGTCATTAAAAATGAAGATGTTGAAAAGATTGAAGTTAGTGATGTCCATGTTGGCGACAAAGTTTTAATCAAACTTGGCGAAAAAATTCCATGTGATGGAACTATTATTTCTGGAAACGGATATGTCGATACATCGTCTTTGAATGGTGAGTTGATGCCAGTCCTAGTTAATGAAGGAGATTATGTCAATTCTGGATGTGTCTTAACAAGCGGTTCGCTTACTGTTTTAGTGGATAAAGAATTTGAAGATTCTACTTCATCTAAACTTTTAAGTCTTATCACTGAAAGTGAAAGCAAAAAGTCTAAAGCTGATTTGTTTATATCTAAGTTTGCAAAGATCTATACTCCTGTGGTTGTTGGATTAGCTGTTGTCTTTATTCTCGTTGCTTCTTTGATTACTGGCCAATGGTCTACATTCATCTACCGTGGATTAGAATTCTTAGTCGCATCATGCCCGTGTGCATTAGTGATTTCTATTCCTCTTGCCTACTTTGCCTCTATTGGTAAAGCCTCTAGAAACGGAATAGTGATAAAGGGAAGTGCTTATATTGACTCTTTGGCAACATCAAAAGTTTTAGTTTCTGATAAAACAGGAACTCTCACAACTGGTAAGTTTGAAATTAAAGAGATCAAATCAGATGTTTTATCTAACGATGAATTATTACAAATAATTGCTGGTGTGGAATCAATGTCTAATCACCCAATCGCAAAGGCTATTGTCTCAAACGTTAAGAATTATAAAAAAGCATCTTCATTTAATGAAATAGTGGGCGAAGGATTAATTGGCACAATCGATAATAAAAAGTACTTTGTTGGGTCTTCTAAATTAATGAAGAGATTTAATGTTTCATATAATGAAATAGATGATTCAGGACTTGTTATATATGCTGCATCAGAAGATAAATATCTCGGCTATATTGTTCTAAACGATTTAGTTAAAGAATCATCACTTGAATTGGTGAGAGGCCTAAAAGCTAAAAATATCAAAACAGTCTTATTGACTGGTGATAAGAAAAATAAAGCTGAAGAGATTTCTAAACAGCTAGAAATTGATGAATACCATTATGAACTTACTCCAGAAGATAAGATGAAACTTTTAGAGGCTATTATTGAAAAGAATGATAACCATGTCATCTATCTTGGCGATGGAAATAACGATATTCCATGTCTCAAATTAGCCGATGTTGGCATCTCTATGGGCGGTATTGGTTCTGATTCTGCAGTGAACGCGAGCGATGTCATTATCATGGATGATGATCCACTTAAAGTTATGAAGGCTATTAAGATTTCTAAATCTGGAAGAAACACTGCTATCTTCAATATTGTCTTCTCATTACTTGTTAAGTTAGCTGTCATCGTTTTAGCGATGTTTGGACTTATTCCAATGTGGATTGCTGTCATCGCTGATACTGGTTTAACAGTTCTCTTGTCTTTAAATTCTTTAAGACTACTCATCCAAAGAAAAAAGAAATAGAATAGTTCTATGAAATCAAATTTTCCCAACATCACAGATTATAAAATTGTTCTCACTGTTAAGTCTCTTAATGAGAGAGGATTCTATCCTTTACCAGAAGGAGTTCTTAAGATTCTGTCGGGGCATATCGATGAGGAGACAGAACAATTTCAAGATTTAGAAACATTCCAAAGTCTCATTTCTTTTAACAGCAAACAAGTCTCTAGACTTATCAATATGCTTGTGAGATATCATTACCTCGGAAAGAAATATGATCCTGAAACTGACAAATTATATTTGAATGTGACAGATAAAGGCGAAGCTTTCCTAATGGAATATAAACATAAGCACAGAGTAAATCTTAACAAACATACAAAGGTCTTTAAAAAGACCATTGTAAAGATTTGAAATTTCGCATACACACAAAAGCTAATAGGCGATAATCATAAAATGACTATCGCTTTTTATTTGTCTCTCTTAACCTATATTATTGAAAAAGTTAATACTTTTTGATACACTTTACTTGTTATAAAGCAGGTGATTTTTTATGCAGTTTATTTGGGATGTTGCTCCAATCACTAATTGGATTATTGCACTTTCACTCATAGTCATCGTCTATGGGATACTATTTTTCGTTTATTTGAGCACAATCAGAAGAACGGGACCATTTATCTTCTTATGTGTTTCGTTTGTTATCAGTGCAGTCTGCTTTGTTTTTAACTTAATTTTCCCATTTATTCTTATCACTGTTTTCATGGCGATTGTCATGATTGTTGTCTCTACCGCGAATATCGGAGACCTCAATCAATTCGTCGCCAACCCATTCAAAAAGATTAAAACAAAATCTGTCAATTTCGGAGTTGAAAAGATTTTTGATAGAGCCGATTTCAATAAGAAAATTGAAACTGCTGTTTTAAACCTCTCCAAATCAAAAACAGGGGCCATTATTACTTTTGAAAAGAATAAGTCCTTAAAGAACTTTATTAAGAATGGTGTTCCAGTAAACGCACCTGTTACCCCTGAATTACTTTATACAATCTTCTACCCAGGCACTAGATTACATGATGGTGCAACCATCATTCATGGCGATCAAATCGTTGCCTCTGCAGTTTTCTATAACTTAACAACTCAACCATTCGCGGTTAAGTATGGTTCCCGTCATAGAGCGGCTATTGGTATTTCTGAAGTTTCAGACGCTGTTACTGTCGTCGTTAGTGAAGAGACAGGAAGAATTTCCTTTGCAGTAAATGGAGAACTTGAACCAGTAGATCCAGATAACTTCTTAAGGGTGTTTGAGACCTACATGTCTGAAGATACAAATATTGAATAGATGCACTGAGGTGCGTCTTTTTCTAAGGACAGATTTATGGAACAAAGAGAAAAAGGCATTATTAGAACGTCGATAATTGGCATTGTTTGCAATGTCTTTTTAGTCATTGCTAAAGCGTTTATTGGCTTTATTGCAAATTCTGTTTCTTTGATCACTGATGCGGTGAACAACTTAACAGATTCTTTGTCATCCATCATCACTATTATTGGAACAAAATTGTCCAATAAGAGACCAGATAAAGAGCATCCATATGGTCATGGAAGAATTGAATATATCACTGCCACATTAATCGGTTTAATTATTCTTGTTGCTGGTGGTATCGCTATATATGAGTCAATTATTTCAATAATTGATTATTTCACTAAAGGCCAAGAAGCATCTTATGATGACTGGACATTTATTGTCATCTCTATTGGTATTTTGGTGAAACTTGGTTTAGGCCTATTCTTTAGATTAAGAGGCAAAAAGTTTAAGAGTGATGTCTTAAAGGCAAGTGGTATCGATGCCTTATTTGATGCCTTATTATCATTTGGCACTTTAGTGGGCGCAATCCTTTCTAGATTTGTTGGAGTGTACGCTGAAGGATATATCGGTATTGTTATCGGTTTATTTATTATTAAATCTGGTATTTCAGTTATCGTGGAATCTATCTCACACATTATCGGACTCCGCGTCGATGAAAAAGTCACCAAAGAAATTAAAAGTGTTATTAATTCCGTTGAAGGTGTTGATGGGGTTTATGATTTAATCCTTAACAACTACGGAAATGAAAAATACATCGGTTCTGTCCACGTTGGAGTGAAGTCTTCAATGTCTGCAAAAGAAATTCAAGCTCTCGAAAGAGAGATTTCTGGAATCATGTATTTGAAATATAACATCATTATGACTGTTGGAATATATGCTCAAGATGAAGATAGCGAGTTCACCAGAGGTGTAAAACACGCTATCCATGAAATTATTAAAGACAACAAACACATCCTTCAAGTCCATGGTTTTTATGTCGATTATCGCATTAATTTGATTTCATTCGATTTAGTCATCGACTTTGAAGAAAAGAATCCAAAAGGATATGTTAGATCTGTTGAAAATAGACTTAAAGAAAAATATCCAGACTATAATTTCTTAATCAACATCGATTACGATTACTAATTTTTTAAAATTAACATATTAAATTAAACAAATTAGTTTATACTAATAAGAGATACACAAAATAGAGAGGTAAATTGTCTATGATGAATGAATTCTATGACATCAACTGGAAAAAGTATATCGAAGAAACAGAAAAAATCGATATGACATTTATTTATGATACCTTTTGTCCAAGACTTGAAAAAGGCGCTCATATTTTAGATGTTGGTTTTGGTAGCGGTAGAGACATGAGAGCCTTTATCAAACGTGGCTTTAAAGTTTCTGGTATCGACCCATGCAAAGCTTTCTGCGATTACAACAAAGATTTAGATGTTAGACAACTCACAGTTGAAGAACTTCAAGATGAAAATGTTTATGATGCCATCTTTGCAAGTGCTTCCTTGATCCATGTTGAAGATGTAACAAAAGCTTTAGATAATTGTTACCGCGCATTAAAAGAAGGCGGCTTAATGTTTGCCACATTCAAATATGGTGATTTCGAAGGTATTAAAGAAGGAAGATATCTCCATTATCAAACAATGGATACCTTACGTGTTCACCTCTCCAATACAGACTTTACAATCATTGACTTCTTCATCACTGATGACGTGAGAAGCGAAAGAAGAGATAGACAAGAACGTTGGTTCAATATCATCCTTAAAAAATAAGCTATAAAACAAACATCCGGATTAAGATATTTCTTGATATAATCGGATGTTTTTTTATTTTTTTATTGCAAATACATAATAGAAATATTATTATTCAATTACTTAAATAATTCTCCCTTCGGATTGTTTAAGTTAAGGAGGAACCTCGTGTTCCTCTGATTTTTTTATTATTATTTAATAAATAATGTATAATTATAATGCCATGGACGAGCTCAATAATTTTGACGTAAATAACACGAAAACAACATTCAGTGTAAATACAAACAATATAGAAACGAGTGATGAGTTAACAGCAGATCCTATCTATCAAAATAAGATGGGAACAAATTATTCAAAAGCCAAGTGGGCCACAAGAATAATTAAGTTTACAGGTGTCGCTCTTATTTTAACAGCGGCAGCTATTGCGACTGGTAACTTCGTCAGTAATGGATTTGTTCTAAATCCACCAACTGTGAGTGCGGCTAAGGTTTCTATTGAAGAAGGAACATTAAATTATCACTTTGTGATAAAGAATGCAAAGAATTATAAAACATATATGGTAATCGTCTTAAATGGCAGCAATGTCTTAAAAGAAGACGTTAGTGAATCTAAAACATACGATGGAACTTATCCTGGAATATCAGATACCGATAGTGGTAGGTTCTACATTCAATTCACAAATTCATTCGATTACGTAAAAACAATATTTGAATACAAGTTTGGAGGAAAATAGTTATGGAAAAGAAAAAAGGCTGGTGGGGAAGAAAAACAAACGGTCAAAGAGTGTCTTTTATCTTTGCTGTTATTCTTGCTGTCCTATGTTTATTTATTATCGTTGTGGCCATGGATCTTAGAAGATTCGCTAGTAAAGAAATCGCCGACTCATTCTATGGTGAATCAGTTAGTAACGGATGGGAATTATTGTGGGGAAGAATGGTTTCTTCATCAATTTCTTGGTTAGCATCTATTATTATTGTGGCAATCACAATATTCATCATCTTTGTTTCTAACTTCATCACTCATTTATTTGATAACAAATCAAGAAAAGCCAAGACGATCTCTTCACTTGTTAGATCGCTTGTTAAATATGGAACAATTATTCTTGCTGTCTGTGGCATTTTAATCACTTGGGGTGTTGATGTTGTCGGTATTATCGCTGGTGTTGGAGTTTTAACTCTTATTATCGGTTTAGGATGTCAATCCCTCATTCAAGATGTTGTCAGCGGTTTATTTGTCGTCTTTGATGATTATTTTGCAGTTGGTGATACAGTCATCATCGATGGCTTTAGAGGAACAATCACAGAAGTGGGACTTAAGACCACAAAGATTGAAGATTATGGTGGCAACATTAAATCAATCACTAACAGTTCAATCACCACAGTGGTGAATATGTCACGTTTAAGAAGCGTGGCTTCTGTCACTTTATCAGTTTCTTATAATGAAGATGTTGAAAGAGTGGAAGGACTTATCCTAGAAGAAATTGAAAATCTTAAAACAAAAGTTCCTAACATCATCGAAGGCCCATTCTATAAAGGAATTGATTCTATCGGAGCCTCTTCTATTAATTTCTTAGTTCACGCTTTCACACTTGAAGCTAATAGATATCAAGTGACAAGAGACTTAAATAGAGAATTCTATCTCCTCTTTAAAAAGCATGATATTCAAATTCCTTACAATCAAATTACTATTAACTCTAGCGATGATAAAAACAGGAAAAAAGCTACCCCTGAAGAAGTAGCGTTGTCGGTTAAATCTCAAAAAGAGTTAAGAGGTTTAGAAGATAAGAAAGAAGATTCCAAGAAATCTAAAAAGGCTAGAGTTGCTAAAGAACTTAAAACTGCTTTATCAAGAGCCCAGAAGGACATGGAATAAAAAAATCAAAACAATAAAAAAACACGTGATTTGCAAGTTAATTCACGTGTTTTTTGATAATTATTCTTTAATGCAGTCTAAGGCGACAAGCATCATATCTGTGAAACCTTTGACTCTTTCTTCAGGAGTTGTTTCACGTTTTGTATCATACATTAAGTTGGAGATTGTTAAGATCGCTAAAGCTTCTTTATGAAGTTGAGCGGCGGTTAAAAATAAACCATAAGCTTCCATCTCGATACATAAGCATCCCATGGCTGCCCATTTTTGCCATGTATTGTCATTATAGAAGTTATCACCAGAGTAGACTTGACCGACCTTATAATGGAATCCATGTTTCTTTGCTGAGGCCACAGCTTCAGTTAATGTTTGATAATCTGAGATTGCGGAGATATGACTTCCGACTGGGATATCGTATTGTGCTGCCCAGTTAGAATTTGATGAGGCACCTTGAGCGATAACAATATCAAATAAATCTAATTCAGGAGTGCAGGAACCTGATGTTCCGATACGAATAATTCTATCGACATCATAGACGGTATAAAGTTCATAAGAATAAATACCCATTGAAGGGATACCCATACCTGAACCCATGATGGAGACTCTTTTTCCTTTATATGTACCTGTATAGCAGTACATGTTTCTAATTGTGTTTACGAGGACTGGTCCTTCTAAAAAGTTTTCAGCGATATATTTCGCTCTTAAAGGATCGCCTGGCATTAAAACTGTTTTGGCAATTTCGCCTTTTTTGGCTTCGATGTGTGGAGTTGGCATATGTTAATTCCTTTCCAAAAATAAATTATACACAATATTTGTCTTAATTTCATTAAATACTACTTTCCATAAAAAATGATTATAATAATAAAAGAGGTCTTGTTATGAAAAAATATAATCTCCAAAAAGTTTCAACAAAATCAATCGTCATTTCAATGATTGCTCTATTTTTAGCTGTTATTGCAATCGTTGTTGAAATCATGGCCGTTCATTTTAACCATTCAGGGACTGGTTTTTATACATTAGCTGTTGTTGAAATTGTTGCCTTTGTATTATTTATTGCTGTCTTAAGCACAAAGAGAAGTGGATTCTTTAGAATCCTTAGCCTTATCTTAACAGTGGTTACTTCCCTAGCATTCTTTATCAGTAGCTTAGTGGAATTCTCTGAATTTGTTTCAACATTCAATTGGATGGATGCTGTCTATTTAGTGCTTGCATTAGTTTCTCTTATTGCATCAACACTTAACTTTATTTATTTCTTAATCGCAAAAGGTGAAGAAACAAATAGGCTTGAAAGATTATCTAACTTCATCCTTATAATCGTGATTAGTTTATTTGCTTTATCAGTCTTCTCAAAAGAAATAGTTCAAGCTATCTTATTGGAAAATCATTTCCCAGAATTACATATTGGTTTAATTTTATTAAACCTTGCTCTCTTACATTTAGTAAGATTCCTTAGCAACGATAAGGTTGAAGAAGCAGTTCAACCCGTTGAAATAAAAGAAGAAAAAGCAGAGGAGGAAAAGGAAAATGGCGGAGAAAAACAATAATGCTTATCATCTTTCTAAAAGAAAAGAGGATGGAAAGTGGCAAGTTTTCAGAGCTGGCTCAGACAAAGTAATCAAATTATTTGATACCAAAGTTGAAGCAGAAACTTACACCAAGAAGATGGCAGAAAACCAAGGCGTTGGCGTTCTCACACATGCTTCTAAAGGCAAAAACAAAGGCCGTATCCAAAAGAAATAATCACTTTGCTTTTATAAAATAAAAAAGAAGTGTAAAATATCCGTGTAAATGCGGATATTTTTTTATAGGAGGATAAAACATGGAAGAAATTAAGAAAAACGCTTTAGAAAAAGATTTAGAAGCCTATTTAGCTGATGATAAAAATAAAATTCTTCGTCACGCTTTAGTGAATAATTCCTTAACAGCGATTATTTCATCACAAGATAGCATCAAAGATGTCGACTTCAATTTTGATATTGATATCAAGACAATGCCTGTCACATCTCAAAAACAAAGTGGTAGATGCTGGATCTTTGCTGCGACAAACCTCATCAGAGAAATGATTGGTGAAAAATGTAACCTCGCGAACTTTGAAGTTTCACAAAGCTACATCGCTTTCTATGACAGATTAGAAAAATGTAATTATTTATTAGAAGCTATCATTGCTGAAATCGACGCTGGCTATGATGATAGAACATTACAATGGCTCCTTATGAACGGCATCGGTGATGGTGGACAATGGGATATGTTCGTCGCTATCGTCGAAAAATATGGTCTCGTTCCAAAGAACGTTTATCCAGAAACCGCCACATCAAGTGGAACAAGAGATACCAATAAATTAATCAACTTTAATATTTCTAAGTTTGCAAGTGACGCCAAAGCCTTATATGAAAAGAAAGGCATTGAAGCCGTTAGAAGACTTAAGAAAGCCTTAATGAAGAAAATCTACTACATGCTCATCTCATGTTATGGATTACCACCAGAAAAATTTGACTTTGAATATACAGATAAAGATGGAAAATATCATTTAGAAAAAGGATATGATCCAATGTCATTCAAAGAAAAATATCTCGGTAATAGACTCAATGACTTTGTTTCAGTGATTAACGCTCCAACAAAAGACAAACCATTCAACAAGATTTATACCGTTAAATATTTAGGTAATGTTGTTGGTGCTAAACCAGTGACACACTTAAATGTTGAAATGAAGAGAATGAAACAATTAATTGTAAAACAATTAAAAGATGGACAAATCACATGGTTCGGTAGTGATGTTTCCGTTTATGGAGATAGAGTTGGTGGATCATGGGATGATACAAGATTTGATTATTTAAGCGCTGTCGATATGGACTTAAAGATGGACAAAGGTGAATCCCTTGACTACCGTGCTTCTCAAATGAATCACGCGATGGTTATTACCGGTGTCGCTTTAAAGAATAACAATCCAACCAAGTGGAAAATTGAAAACTCCTGGGGTGGAGATATCGCCAAAGCCGGATACTTCATCATGTCTGGTTCATGGTTTGATCAATTCGTTTATCAAGCCGTTATCGATAAGAAATATCTTGAACCAGCAGAACTCAAAGCCCTTGAAGCAAAACCAGTGGTCTTAAAACCATGGGATCCAATGGGCTCATTAGCAGATTAATTATTCCCTTACGATATAAAAGATGGAGGACTATTTATGCCAGAAGAAAAGAAAGTCTATCGCTGTGAAATCTGTGGGTATGAAGTCGAAGTAGAAGGCGAATTACCAGAAGATTTTGTTTGCCCACTTTGTGGAGCAGATAGAGAAAGCTTCAAAGAAGTTAAGAAATAATTAACTTAAAAAATATAAGAGGCATCTTGAGATGTCTCTTTTATTTTGTTTATAATAATTACACGATGGAAAAAATCATTGTTCAAAGAAGAGAATTTGAAATATTAGAAACACTTTCTGATAATTCCTTTAAGGTGCAAAGAAAAAAGAAAGTGTTCTTTTTAAAACAATTCAAAAATTATGGTGACTTCTCCATGTTCGTCGAAAGAAGGAAACTTTTCCTTAATAATGGGGTGAGATGTCCGAAAACAATTTATAAAGATAAAAATAATCTCAGTGTAGTTACTGAATTTATCGAAGGTGAAAATGTTTTAGAGATGCTTTATAAAGCCCCATTAGATGAAAGTGTTTATAAGGCCATCTTCTTGCTTTGCTATCTAGCGAGACTAGCAAAGATGATGCCTGATTTTGATCCATCTAACTATCTCTTTACCACAAGTGGTAAACTTTATTACATGTCTTTAAAATATGACAAATATGATGAGAAAAATAACTTTGTTCAAAAGGGTATTAAGTTATGGTTCTACACCAAAGAATTCTCATCTCTTCTCTTAGAGAAAGGACATCAAATTGATAAGTCTAGACTCAAAGAAGACTATGCGATAAATAAAGAGATTGTTTTAATGACTGTAAAGTATTACAATTAAGACCTGTGGCTTTAGAAGCCATAAATCTGGGTGTTGTCCTTGCTAACCACCCATAAAAAACTAGGAGTTTTTTTATGAAAATAACTGTTAAAAGTATCGCCTATAATGGAATACTTGCTGCATTATATGTTGTCTTAACATTAGCAACCTATAATATCTCATTCTTAGCCTTACAATTCAGAGTCGCTGAATTATTAATGCTTCTTTGTTTCTTTAGAAAAGATTCTTTAATCGGTTTGACCATCGGTTGCTTTATTGCAAATCTATTCTCATTCTCTGCTTGGGATCTTTTGTTTGGAACAATGGCCACAGTCCTTGCTGGACTTGCGATGATGTTCTCTAAACATTTAGTGTTCGCTATCTTCATGCCTGTTCTTTTTAACGGATTCATCGTGGCTTTTGAGCTTAATTGGTTACTTGGTGAACCATTCTGGATTTCCGTCCTTTCTGTTTCCTTAGGTGAACTCACTGTCATGCTCGTGGGATACATATTCTTTATGATAATAAAGAGAAGAAAAGGATTCCTCGAGTCTATTGGCCTTAATCAAAACCTTGATTTCAAGTTCTAAAAGATTTTATAATCTCTACGATGAAAGATTTTTACTTAGAAATATTACACGTTGATAAAAACTGTGGTGCCAGATATGGAATTCTCCACACTCCACATGGGGATGTTGAAGTTCCTATGTTTATGCCTGTTGGTACATTAGCCACAGTTAAAACCTTATCACCTGAAGAACTTAAACAAATGGGCTCAGGTGTTATTTTAGCAAACACATATCACTTATCTATTAGACCTGGAGAAGACATTGTTCAAAAGGCTGGTGGTCTTCATAAGTTCATGAACTATGATGGACCAATCCTTACTGACTCTGGCGGATTCCAAGTCTTTTCTCTTGCCGAAAAAAGAAAGATCACCGAAGAAGGCGTTCACTTTAAGAATCACCTTAACGGAGATAAATTATTCTTCTCCCCAGAAATCGCGATTCAAATTCAAGAAAAACTAGGAGCAGATATCATCATGTCTTTTGATGAATGTATCCCATACCCAGCTTCTTATGAATACGCGAAACGTTCAACAGAAAGAACTATTAGATGGGCAGAAAGAGGGTTAAAAGCTCACACCCGTGAAGACCAAGCTTTATTTGGTATCATTCAAGGTGGAGATTATGAAGATTTAAGAGAAATGTGTGCAAAAACCCTAGCAAAAATGGATTTTCCTGGATATTCCATTGGAGGAACATCAATTGGAGAACCAAAGGAAGTTTGCTTTAGAATGATTGATTATGCGGTTAAATATTTACCTGAAGATAAGCCAAGATATTTGATGGGCGTTGGCTCAATTGACTACCTCCTTGGCGGTATCATGAGAGGTATCGATATGTTTGACTGCGTCCTTCCTACTAGATTAGCTAGACACGGGGCAATGATGACCTCACACGGTCGTGTTAATATCCGTGATGCCAAATATAAAGAAGACTTTACAACCCTTGATGATAACTGCGATTGCTATTGCTGTAAGAACTATACTAAGGCCTATCTCCGTCATTTATATGTCTGTGATGAAACCTTTGGTAAGAGATTATTATCCATTCATAATGTTAGATTCCTCATCCATTTAATGGAAGGAGCAAGACAAGCAATTAAAGAAGATAGATTCTTAGAGTTCATGGAACTTCAAATTGCCGCATTCGGAGATAAGAGAGGCTTCTAATGGATATAAACCTATTTGACTTTAATCTCCCTGAAGAATTAATTGCTCAAAAACCTTCAGATAAAAGAGATCATTCTCGCTTACTAGCGATTAATAAAAAAACGCATACTTATGAAGATAAGAACTTTTTTGATGTTGTTGATTATTTTCATAGTGGTGATGTCTTAGTGAGAAATAACACTAAAGTTATTCCAGCAAGACTCCTTGGTGTAAAAGAAGTAACAAAGGCAAACTGTGAGCTTCTTTTATTAAAAGACCATGGTAATGATGTCTGGGAATGTTTAACAAAACCGGCTAAGTCATTAAAGGTTGGTGCAAGAGTGGATTTTGGCGATGGAAAGTTAATTGCTGAAGTTATAGAAGAAAAAGATGAAGGCATTAGATTATGCAAAATGTATTATCAAGGAATCTTCTTAGAAGTTTTAGATCAATTAGGGAAGATGCCTCTTCCTCCATACATCAAAAAACAACTTGTTGGTAATGATAGATATCAAACCGTATATGCAAAATATGAAGGAAGTGCGGCTGCCCCAACAGCAGGTTTTCACTTCACTGATGAAATATTTGAAAAACTTAAAGCTAAAGGTGTGACCATCGTGGATATTACACTACACATTGGTTTAGGAACATTTAGACCAGTCAAGGTTACAGACACTAAAGATCACGTCATGCATTCTGAAGAATATGAAATAACTGAAGAAGCAGCCTCTATTCTAAATAAGGCCAAGCAAGAAGGCAGAAGAATAGTGGCGGTTGGTACAACCTCAGTCCGTACATTAGAGGCTAATGCATCTAAATATGGTTGTTTTAAGGCCACAAAAGAAGCGACAAATATCTTTATTGAACCAGGATATGAATTTAAGGCTGTCGATGTTTTAATTACGAACTTCCATCTTCCTAAGTCAACACTAGTGATGCTTGTGTCTGCTTTTATGGGAAGAGAATTTACTTTAGAAGTCTATCAACATGCGATTGATACAAAATATAGATTCTTCTCTTTTGGAGATTCAATGATTATTTATGAATAAAAAGAAAGTAAATTACAACGAACTATTTAAGAAAGAAGTTGAGAATATCTCCAGAGGAGATAAATTACCAACTCTTTTACTTCATGCCTGTTGTGGTCCTTGCTTTACTATTCCTTATGAAAAGCTTAAAGGCAAATTTAAAATCACTGTGATTTATAACAACTCTAACATCTATCCAGAGGAAGAATATTATCGTCGATTAAATGAATTCAAAAGATATTTAAAAGAAATATTCTCCGATGTTGAATTCATTGAACTCGATTATGATAATGAGACATACAATTTAGATCTTGAACCATACGCGGAAGCAAGAGAGGGTGGAGAGAGATGCAAAGTCTGTTTCACCAAACGTCTTTCCTATGGTTATGAATACGCAGCCAAACATGGTTTTGACTACTTTGGAACAGTGATGACCATCTCAAGATATAAGAATGCTGAAACGATAAATTCTATCGGTTACGAACTCGAAAAGAAATATCCTACTACTAAGTGGTTACCAGCAGATTTTAAGAAAGAAAATGGTTATGAAGATTCTTTAATCATCATCAAAGAACACGAGATGTACCTCCAAGAATACTGCGGTTGTAAGTACAGTTATCAGAAGTATCTTGAGAGGGCCTCGAAAAAGTGATTTTTTGACCATTTTTTACCGGTTTTTGACTAATTTTTGACCCCAGAAGCGGGTCTTTTTTGTCGCTTATAAAACATTATAAAATATTTTTAAAATAATTATTGACACGCATATATGTATATAGTAAGATTTGTAAGGTTGACTTCACACGGTGATGTGCGAGGTTGCGGATACACCCACAGGCGTTGTCATGAAGGTGGTATCCGGTAATTCGCTCGGAGTGAGAGAGTCAAAAGCCTGAAAGTGATATAAGGAGGAAATTTCATGGCAAAAGCTACCAAGATTAGGGTTCGCTTAAAAGCTTA
>CAMOSS010000004.1 GCA_946625055.1 uncultured Caryophanales bacterium | reverse complement strand
CCACAGGCAGTTAGAGTTAATCCTAATGCTAGGACGCTAGTAAGTAATAAAACTTTCTTTTTCATATTCATTACCTCCACTACATCTTTTTGCCACGATAGAAGACAATTATTGAGCCTCCTGTGTTGGCATCAAAGTTACCTAAGTTAACTGTCTTATTGGTTGTGTCATAAGAAGTTGTACCAGTGCTGAAGAGTTTTTGACACACTGGGACATCGCCAAATCCGACATAAGCCCATGTACGACCAGCTAAGAAGACAAAGTATTCATCGAGTTGGAATCCTGCACCACCATTATAGGTATTGTTTTCTTTGTCTTTACCAGCCCAAGATATACCACTAATTGGATTTCCAGCAGTTGTGGTTTCCATATTAAGTGGATATGTATATTTTTTCATAAGGTTATGGAGTTTAACCGCGCCTTTGAAGTAATCATAATAACCACTGGTGTCAACACTGCCGATAGAAATCTTTCTGTCCCATTTGAAGGAGTTAACACTATCAGGAGCATTATATGAGTTATGGGAAACATAACGTCCATACATATTCTCATAAGTAGAAGCAGTTACTTGTTCTCTTGCAGCAGCGTCTAATTCTTTTGTTCTAAAGATTTCTTCGCCACCTTGCATAAACGCAATACCATTAGAGGCCATGATGAATGAATGGGCAGCTAAGGAAGCATCACAAACGACTTTTGTTTGTGGAGCAGCACCACTACCTAATGTGTAATAGAATTGATCAAATACGGTCCAGTTATCATGACATGAAGCGTAGTTAACACATTGAATTGGGTTGCCACCGGCTCCAGTATGACAGCCCCAAAGCATATCGGCCACTTTGCCTCTATTTTCTTCAGAAGCATCGCCAGCGCCTTGTTGCATATAGCCCCAACCTGGAAGAGCATTTTCAGAGCCCCAACCACCATCGTTACCACCTCTTAAGGCATTACGACCAGCGTCGTTGAAGGCACCGACAGCGATACTATCGCTTGTCGCATATAATTGTGAATAAACATTACCTGTTTCAGCTGGGATTCCTTCACCGTGGAAGCCATCACCATCACCTCTCCATCCTTCACCGTACATAACGATATCTGGATCAAGAGCATATAATTTCTTGGCTGCCGCTTTGAGTGTGGCGCAATCAATTAATCCCATTAAGTCGAAACGGAATCCTTTAATCTTGTATTCTTTGGCCCACCACACGAGCGAATCAACGATAAATTTAGACATCATTGGAGCTTCGGTCTTAACTTCATTACCGCAACCTGAACCATTATAATAGGCCCAATCTTTTGTATATCTGAAGTAATAACGCGGCATTAATTTATTGAAATTGGATGCAGGTGCGCTAGACACGTGGTTATAGACAACGTCCATGATAATTCTTGTATGTTGTTCGTTATTAGCGAAGGCTTTAACTAGGTTCTTGAATTCATAAATTCTAGACTCACCATAATATGGGTTAGAAGCATAGCCGCCTTCAAGACAGTTGTAATTTAATGGGTTGTAACCCCAGTTAAATGTCATGAGTTCTTCATCGTTATCTTGGTCATAAATAGGAATAAGTTGAACGGCTTTAATTCCTAAACCTGAAACGTGATCGAAACCAGTAGTAACTGTCTTATTACCACTTGTATATTTTGTTCCGGATTCTGCAAAAGCGGCATATGTGCCTCTTTTAGATTTTCCGGTCCATGTTTTATCCATTGTTAAGTCACGGATATGAACTTCATAAACGCTTAATTCATTTGAAGATTGAATATCATACCCACTGACACCATCCCATTTAAGTGGAATGTTGTTCCATCCATCAGGATTGGTTTTTGAGAAGTCTAAGACTTCACCACGAACACCATTAATACCACAAGCTTTTGCATATGGGTCAACGATTTCGTTTTGGCCTAAAGAGTTATAAACATCATAGGTGTAATACTTAGTGTGTAAATCACCTTTAAGTGTTAATTCCCAAATGCCACCTGGTCTAAAGATCATATCGTAGTTTGCGGATTGGTCACTTCCACCTAAAGCTTTTGGAGTACCATCATTATAGATTTTTAGGACCATACGATGTGCTGTTGGAGCCCACACTCTAAATGTGGTCTTTTCAGCACTATAGATAGCACCTAATTCGCCATCGTATTGATAGTATTGTTTAAATCTTGGAGTTGTATAAAGATTCTCGAATGTTGCAAGTTTTTGCATCACTCTATTTGGATCTTTAGGGAATGTACCCTCAAGCATATATTTAAGATTAATCTTAGCGGTTAAGTTAAGTTTGATTTCAAAAGTGAATGTTCCATCAGCGTTTGTTTTACCTTGAGGTGTCACTCCACTCTTAATCTTAAATTCATTTTTTCTTCTTTCTTTGTAGATATCAGATAAACCGAGATATCCTTTGTCATAAGCATAGAGTTCATAAGATGCTGGTTGAGCTGAACATCTAACTTCTAAAGTTTTGAAGTCTTTGAAAGAGAAGTTTAAGAATCTATCAGCATTTGTTGCTTCCATAGATTCATAGATTTCAATAGCGTTACCTTCACCAGGAATGCAGAAGACTTCTGTTAAACCTTGAGCATTTGGTGGGAATTCCTTATAGGAAAGTGTGGTATCTTCTGATTGCCCACCCCAGTTTTCATCACTGCCTTTTCTTTTGTTTTTAATAATGAAGAACATTCTGTCTTTATTGGCAAAATCAAGGAAGGCTTCTTGGGCAAAATCAATAGTGATAACCATTTCATTTTTGCCGGTATTGGTTTTTCCAACTGAATCAGGGTTATACTCTTTACCACCGACACCTTGAGCCCAAACATAAAATGCTTTATCGCTTAGACTTTCGCTGGAAATAAAGTGAATTTTAACTTTGCTTGGATAAGCCATTTCTTCTTCTTCTTCATCATCTTTGATGACAAAATCTGGTTTATCTAAATCTTTGATAAGGTTCTCTTCTTTGTTGTCATAGACAATATTATCACCTTCATCAAGTTCAATCGGTCTTGCTAAAGGAGCACATGCTGACACACCAAGTGTCATAAACGCAGAAAGAACCATTAATTTTCTAATACTTTTCATAAAATACCTCGCTTTCATGAATATTGATAAAGGAGTGACTTCGAGCCACTCCTAAAGTTTTTTAGAATCCACAACCGTAAGTAGTTGTTCCACCAACGATGTTAATATCAGATGCGCTTTGATTGTATGCATTATCAAAGTTAGCTGTTGCTGGAGTTGTTCCTGCTGGGAATCTAGCCACTTTCATGCCTGTTCTATCAGCTGGGAGTTGGACAGTGCCAGTTGTTGAACCGCTGGACCAATTCAAATTGTACCAGCCGGCAGGTTCGCTACCGCCCCAAGCATAAACTAAGAGGATAGCATTATCATTACCAGCCCATGTAGGAATGTTGTTGATTGTGTAAGTGACTTGGCCTTCGGTTTCACTGCTTCCGCCGCCGCCTTGGCCACCGCCACTGGAACCACCACTGACTCTCACTAAGACAGCACTAATTGCTGGTAAGCTAGATGTTGTTGCGCCATTGAATGAAGCAACGACTTCACCAGAAACACCACTTAATGAAAGGGCAGAGTTACCGAAGTTGACAGCGAATTTATAAACTTCATTACCTAATGTTCTTGTGATGACAGCACCATATTGGCCAGTGGCTTGACCGGCTTCTATAGCAGCAGCATCATAATTACCTCTAATTAAGGCTTGAGAAGCATTCTTTGCTTTAGCAAACTTAGAGATAATTCCATAGTGAGATGTTTGTGATTTTGCTTGTGTTTCAGCATCAGCAACTGTTGAGGAAGCGTTAACACTATCCCATTTAACATTTGCATCACTACCAGAGATACCATAACCAGCAGTCATGGAACCATCGCCAGCTGTAGCGCCTTGTTTCCATTTCATTGGTTGACGATACCATAAGTCTGCATATGGAGCGTTAGCATCAAATGGAACTGTTTGTTTGTCTTTGTTGACATATGTTGTATTTGGGAAGTTACCGGTCATACCAAGTTCATCACCATAGTAGATCCAGGTAAGACCAGGAAGCATTAATTCAGTAAGTTCTGTAACGGTAGCAAGTTTATCTAATCTTGCATATGAACTTGTATCAACATTGCCTTGCTTTTCAAGGCCAGAGGCTGACCATTCATTACCAGCAATTCTATTGATTGCTCTAGCAATATCGTGGTTAGAGGTAAATGCACCGTTAATGGCCTTGTAACCAGCAGAATTGCTTGGAGAAGAACCGTTGGTTCTATATTTATTATTTGTCTCCATAACGCCCTTAATGGACCATGGGCCACCATATTTGACTGTGCTTAAACCACCTTTAAGACCAGACTTGTAAGTCTTACCATCTTTAACTTCGGTCTTTTCAGGATCGTTAGCAGCAGAATATTTACCTGATTCTGGAGCAGTAGCGTCATAAGCACCTAAGAAGGAGGCTAACCAACCAGTGTAAGAACCAGTTGAACCATTTCTATAAGAACTTGAAGCGACACTTGTTAAATTGAAGTATGAATAGAAGTCAAATAATGAATCGAATCCTTCATAATATGGAGCGACGTGATAGGCGTGTCCATCGAAGTTTTCACCAACGAAGAAGGCATTTGGATAATCCTTCTTAATTTCATAGTTAAGTTCTCTCCAGAAGTTGAGGTTCTTTGTTAAATCTGAAGAATAGTCGCCAGATGGAGAAACATCCACGACTTGTGTATCTGTTGATGCAACGCTGACTTCGTCAGTCAAGAAGATGTGTTTAACAGCGTCCATACGGAAACCATCGACACCAATCTTGCACCATTCTTTTGCCATAATTTCAACGGCAGATCTTGTATTTGAATATGCATAGTTAAGTTCTGGCATAGAAGAACCGAATTTTGCATAGTATGAATAATCATGTGAACCATAAGGATACCAGAAGTTAGCTTCTTTAATTTGGGAAGCTTGTGTTTTGTGATTACCCCATTGATAGAATCCACGGTATTCTTGTTGAAGTTGAGCGGATGAAGTGAACCATGTATTTGTGGTAGATGTATGGTTGAGGACTAGGTCCATAACCACTAACATGCCTTTTTCATGGGCCTTAGCAAGTAAGGATTGATAATCCGCCATAGCGGTTTCACTTGTCACCTTGCCACCATTGGCTTGAGCAGCTGGAGAAGCTGTTGAACCATATTTGGAGTCAACTTTTGTGTAGTCTGAAATATCATATCCATGATATGAATCAGAAGATTGAATTGGTGTTAACCATAAAACTTTAATACCTAAGTTCTCTAAGTAATCAAGTTTCTTTTCGATACCATAGATATCGCCCCAACCATCAGCATCGGAATCAGCGAATGATGAGACCATGATTTGATATCCAACACCAGCATTTTTAAGGAATTTATCTGATGTATCTTTAATCTCTTTATTTGTCCAGTTAACGTTTGAGTAAGCAGCATTACCGTAAGTAACATTAGTGCCATCATCGTTAGCAAATGGATCAGCGATGTCTCCGGTTTGAAGTGGGACTGTTGTCGCATTCTTACTAGAGACGTGATCTTGAACAACGAAAACGTGATATGAATAAGAATTATCAATGTTCTTTAGTTTGTAATCGTTTAAAGTAACATACATGTTACCGCCATCATTGGTCCAGAACCCTGATGCAGATGTTCTAGCTTTTGATTGAACGATTTGTAAACCAACTTGTGTTTGATCATCAATTTCACCACTTACCATCTTTGTTGGTTGTCCACCAAATGTTTGGGAATTTGCATCCCAACCACCATCATATTGCTTCTTGAGGTCGATATCGACACATGTATAACCAAATGAATCGAGTGTGGCGTCGCCTGTAGCGCTTAATCCGTCAGTTGAAGTAGTTCTTCCAACCCAGTCAAATTTAACGCCTTCGCCTTCTGTTGGTCTATATGGCCAAGCCCAAACATCCCAATCGTTATAATCTTTTTCAAAACGATAATAGTGATAATAAAGGTGATTGGCTTGAGAAGTTTTTTTAAGTCCTTCCATATAAGCATCAGCATAGCTAGTATCTGATGGTTGACCGTAATCATCATCGCTCGAGTTGCCCTTCTCACTATTCTTGCTAGGTGTTTTACTACAACTACATCCAGTAATTGGCAAAGCCAAGGAAAGTAACATTAACGGCATCAGTGATTTAATTTTCATAATTTATCTCCTCCGTTTAAATTATTCCAATCGTACAAAAAAGCATCAAAACAAAACAAAACTATAAGTTGAATTATTGCTTTTCTGAAATCTTAAACTGTAAACATTTTAGTTCCTATTGCATAGAATTACCAAAACATTTTGTAAACTTTTTATAAATAAAATCATGGAAGTATTTAAAGGCAAAATAAAAAGGTGGGTTATTCATCCACCAATTCACCAACTAAGTCATAGACATAAGCATCAGTTATTTTAACTTTGACTATTGTTCCTATTTCAAGAGCTTTATTCGAAGAAAATATTATTTTCCCATCGACATCATCAGGAGCATTCCAATATGACCTTAATAAATAGTCGTCTCCGTTCTTGCCAACAACCAATCCTTCCATAATCTCATTTATATGAGACTTGTTTTTCTTGTAGGATATTTTACGCGCTTCTCTCATAACTTTTGAAAGACGTGATTTTTTAATTTCTTCATCGATTTGATTTTCAAAGTCAAAAGCTCTTGTTCCTTCCTCTTTAGAGAATGTAAAAGCGCCAACATGATCGAACTCCACTTCATTCATAAAGTCTAAAAGTCTATCAATATCTTGTTCTGTCTCACCAGGGAATCCCACCATTATTGTTGTTCTTAAAACAGAGTTAGGAACTTTCTCTTTTATCTTCTTAAATAACTCTAAAAGGAATTCTCTATCCCCTCTTCTATTCATATCCTTTAGAACATGAGATTCACTATGTTGAATAGGGATATCAAAATAAGAGGTGAGTCTCTTTTCTTTGGCAATTAAATCGATGAGTTCATCACTGATTTCATCTGGATAGAGATAAAGAAGACGAATGTAATCTAACCCTTTGATTTCTAATAATCCTTTGAGTAAAGAGACAATATCATGTCCATCGTTTAAATCAATTCCATATTTAGTCGTGTCTTGTTCAAGAACAATAATTTCTCTTACCCCATTAGAGACGAGGTCTTTAGCTTCTTTAATAATTTCATCATAAGGTCTAGAAACAAATCCTCCTCTAATAAGAGGAATCGCACAGTAAGTGCATCTATTATCACACCCTTCACCTATCTTCAGATAAGCGGAGTATTTAGGCGTTGAAAGAATTCTTAAAGAATCTCTTAATCCTTCTTTATCAGGAAGAGGTTCATTAACAACTTTTTCTAAGAGTTTATTGAACTCATCATATTTTCTAATAGGAATAAATAAACTAACTTCAGGAATGAGCTTTTTGAGGTCTTCATAATATCTTTGAGCAAGGCATCCGGTAACCACTACTTTTTTATTCTTTTCTAAAACAGAAAATATAGTGTCTAATGATTCCTTCTTTGAAGGTTCGATAAATCCACAGGTATTAACAATGACTAAATCTGCATTATCGACATCATTAACAATTTCAAATTTATCGTAGTCTAAAAGACCTAGCATGTTTTCTGAATCTACTAGGTTCTTCGCACATCCTAATGAAATTAAACAAACCTTTTTACTCATGAATGATACCTAATGAAATGGAATAATTTGTAGATGATAAAAATCACAGAAAGAAGGAATAAAAATATACGTGAGAATCCTTCAAAGTTATAAGTTGAAGCACTTAGATAGTTCAAGCCAACAATATATTGAGAAGTAAAAGCAACGAAGAATGCTGCTGCGAGTAATTCAAAAATTGAAGCTGGTCTTCTATGTTTTAAAAGTCTCAGAATTAAAGACACTATGAAAAACACTAATGTCGCTACAATAAACGAAAAGGTCAATATTCTAGTAATCATAAAATCCTCCTAAATTACCTTATCAACCCATTCTGGATGGTCAATAAATGGATTTCTATTTCCTTGATAGGTGGCAAGATATTCATTTCTTGCTCTTTCAAAATCGTCAACTGGATCTAAACTGTTCCATTCTTTAAGCAAACTAATCGAGGTAAAAACATTGGTCAAAACAAGGTTACCAGCGTATTGTGATTTTAAACTACCTGTCCCACTAACATTCGTGGAATAATGCATGTACAAATATAAACAAATCCTCGCACAATCACCTTTTGCAAAATCCTCTGGTTTATAGTTTCCAAATTTGGTAGAACCTCTACCCTCATTAATATTTGTTTTTGCTGGTCTGATATGATGCAAGTCGCTACCTGCACCAACATAATTGTTATAGTTACTGCCCATGTCATTATAGAGTCCACCACTACTTGCTTTTGGCCAAACATGCTCTCTATTGTAGGTTACTCCGCTATCCCAAGTGCCACTCATGGATTGATGGGAATAGAAACATATAATGTTTGAACTATTATTTGGGTCTTTGTCACTATCTTTGAATTTATAACGGACATCACCATAGGAACAATACTTCTTGTGTGTTGAAAACATCAATGTTTGAAGGTCTGCTAAAAGAGCAGAACCACTCTTGCTATCATCAATGCTGCTGTAGTAATTTCCACTATAATGGTTTGTTGATGAATTGCTCGAAACTGATTCCACAGATTCCACTGATTCAATACTTTCAATGGATTCAATGCTCTCCACGCTTTCTTCAGATGATGTTGAAGGTTTAACTGTTTCAGAATCAAAAAGACCGATTTCTATCGTACAGCTAGATAGAGCTAAAACTGACATAATTGGCAGCAAAAACAAGCTTTTTTTCATAAATTACTCCGTTCTTAAGGCAATAACTGGATCTCTCTTTGAAGCGATGAAAGATGGAATTAAGCCAGAAATAATTGTTAACACAAATGATATGACAGGAAGTCCGATAATACCGTACCATGGGACGACAACATTCAAAGCAATTCCTGCTAATCCATTAATGACAATAGCAATAGGTATATCGATAAGTAAGGCAACTCCAACACCAAATATACCAGCAGTTATGCCAATGACAAATGTCTCGGCAATAAAGACGTTGGAAACATCGATTTTTCTTGCGCCAATACTTCTTAAAATACCGATTTCTTTTGTTCTCTCTAAAACTGAAACATAGGTTATGATACCAATCATGACAGATGAGACAACTAATGAGATAGAAACAAGGGCGACTAAGACATAGGAAACAGAGTCGACAATTGTCCTAACTGAAGACATTAAAGTTCCCACTGTATCCGTCACCTTTACTTGACGCGATTTAATGATGAGTTGCTGTTCAGGTTCAGTAAGAGTTTCAAAGGCCGGATATGTCTCTTTAATCTTTTCTTCTTGCTCGTTATTAAATATCTTAACCATCTCTTGAACTTTATCCTTCGCTTCAAATGAAACAGGATAGATAAAGATGTTTGTTGGTTCAGCAAAATCAATGATCGCTAAATCATCATTATTTGCTTTTTTATCTCTCTTAGAATCTTCGAAAGATTTGCCTCTTAAAACATCCCAATCAGGCATATCAAGTTGGGCTTTAACTGCATTGTTTGAGACTGAATCATAGCCAGCTGGATATTCGTGAACAAGACCATCGTCTTCTGGATAATCAAGAGTGTTCTCTCTTAAAAGATAATCAGTTAAAGATGGAAGATATCCAACAGCACCTGAAATAGATGTGGTTGTCACACCTCTTTTTGGACGGCAAACGCCCACTACTTTTAAAGTCACTGTCTTTTCGTTTGCGATAGCGTCAGTTAAATCTTCGCCACTCTTAAGTTTGAAATATGGTTCAGCATCTGTTCCATAGTTCTTGTATAACAAGTATTGAAGAGGGACTCTAAATGTTAATCCTTCAATCATTTGTTCTGCAGTCATAAGGAACTTTTCATCTGGAACAGGTTCAAAATCTTTTAATTGATTAATAAGAGCATTTCTTTGGGCCTCATCTTCAATATCGCCGATATTGTTTTCAATAGCGATTTTCATTAATGTTTCCATTAAGTGTTGAGGTGATTTAAGACCTAAAGCAAAAAGCATATAGTCATCAATCGTATTGTATTCGTCAGTTATGATGACAACTTCATCATAATTTGATGGCATCTTTCCAGCGATGCAATCGTATTGACTATCGATAATTTCATTATAATTTCCATTATTTCTTGCGTTGTAATCAGGGATCATTTCAGAATAAATCGACATGGAATTCATGATTGATTTAAATGAGTTCGCAGTAATCTTGATATATTCATATTCCCACGCTCTATCTCCGGAATAGTCACCGTAGGTGAAATCAATTGGATAAATTCTTCTATATGTCTCATCATTCTTAAAGACTTGAATTTCATATTCATAAGAATATTCAATACCAGTGATGTATTTTGAGTATTTCTTTTTGACATCTTCACGTTCAATAAATGTTTTAAACTCTCTAGTATTATTCGTGCTGTTAGAGGCAACATAACTAGAAACAAGATTTGCCATAACTGCATCTTCTTTGATTTCAGTGGAACTTGGATATTTCTTGTCTTTGTTTGAATTTGAAACATTTCCCATGACACCAGTAATTAAACTGGTGACATCAAAACTTTTCTTTGACACTGACATTGGATAAGATGTCAAAGCATCAGATTGGACTTGTCCAATATATGAATCAAAGGCATAAGAAAGTGATAAGACTAAGGCAATACCAATAATACCAATTGATCCAGCAAAGGCTGTTAAAAAGGTTCTACCTTTTTTGGTCATTAAGTTTCTAAATGATAATGATATTGCGGTCCAAATGGACATTGAAGTCTCTTTTTTGCGACCTTTGTTGATTTTGTTTTGAAGAGCGATCTCCCTTTCTTCAACAGTTTCTCCTTCATAAGGATTACTATCTGAAGTAATAAGACCATCGGACATCCTCACAATTCTATTTGCGTATTCATTAGCTAAATCTGGGTTATGAGTAACCATAATAACTAATCTATCTTTAGCCACTTCTTTAAGAAGATCCATGATTTGGACTGAAGTCTCACTATCAAGCGCGCCTGTAGGCTCATCCGCTAAAAGGATTTCTGGATTGTTGACCAAAGCACGAGCAATCGCCACTCTTTGCATTTGGCCACCGGAAAGTTGGTTAGGCATTTTCTTTTCCATACCTTTAAGACCAACAGTTGCGAGAGCGTCTTTAGCTCTTTTTCTTCTTTCAGCTTTGCTAATACCAGAAATAGTAAGGGCTAATTCAACATTTGATAAGATGTTGATATGGGTAATCAAATTGTATGATTGGAAAACGAAACCAATTGAATGGTTACGATATGTATTCCAGTTTTTGTCTTTGTAGTCTTTGGTTGAAACACCTTCGATGACTAAATCACCGGTCGTATATCTATCAAGACCACCAATAATATTTAACAATGTGGTTTTGCCACATCCTGATTGTCCTAAAATCGCGACGAATTCATTCCTTCTGAAAGTAAGGTCGATACCTCTCAAGGCATGGACAACTGGTTGTGATTTTGAAACATAATCTTTTGTAATACCTATTAGCTTCAACATAAGTTATCCTCCTTTTCTACCCTTCTCTCATTTTTTCTCTGCTTCTATAGTAGTCATAAATTTTATGGTAATGGGTGCCATCTTTTCTCACAAATTCATCTTTTGGTAAAGTTCTGAGTTTGAGTTGAATCTCTAGACCTTCATTGACTACTTCACGTTTTTCATATGGATATCTTGCTCTTCTTGCTAACATCCAGAATATTTCTAAGACTGCGAACAACAAGAAGAAACCACCAAGAATGTAATGGCTATTGTAACCAATTTGGAAACCAATTTCGCCCCATTTAAGATTTTCTTCTAGAATCTTTCCAAATGACCATGGGATAATTCTTAATATTGTAAACACGATAATAACAGCGGCACCTAGAACAAGAGGGATATATCCATGATAATGTCTTCTATATGTCAGCCAGTTATAACGTCTTTCTAAGGCTTTTAGTCTTTGCATTTGAGGAAGATGAGGAGGTTGACCAAAATGAACAAGCGTTTTGTTCTCACCTTTCTTTTCGGTTCCAATCACAAAATAACCAAGACCAGAATAATCATTGATCTTTTCTTCAAGAATCTTGTTTTTAAATACCTTAGTCTTGTTTCTCATGATTCCTTAACTTTTCCATTTCTAACATGTAATCTCTTCTTTTTTCATAGTAAAAAGGGAGAGTTTTTTGTACTTTTTTTATTGTCAAATAAAAAGTAAGACCGCCCGCCACAAAGATGGCAAAGCCTAGTCCTAACAATGAAAAAACAATAATGTTTAAATATTCAAAGCCACGAAGAGCAAGTCTAACAACCGCGCTTGATGTCAAAACTAACAAAGCAATAGCAAGCAAAATATAGACTGGATAGTACTTGATATCCATTTGTTTGTGCCATTCTTTTTCTTTAGAAATCATCTCATCGTAATAAGGGACATCGTTCTCTCTTTCAAAAGAGACTGTTGTTTTATAAGCTCCAATCTCCTTATTAACAACTTTCCAATCGAAAACTGCTTCGGTCTTAATAGACTCGTCTAAATCTTCATTTCTTATTTTTAATACCTTGGTTTCAATCATGAAACTATTATATAGCGGTATTTATATTTTTAAAATAATAAATAAGGTGAATAATGTCCTATTCACCAGCGTTAAATTTTGTAATTGTGGCAAGCCCTCCAGAGCTTGTTTCACGATAATTAGATTTCAAATCTTTTCCTGTCATCAATGCAGTATTGATAATATCGTCCAATGAAACAAGATGTGAATTCATCACAAAATCTGAAATATATGAAATCTGGATTGCTTCTAAGGCAGCGACTGCATTCCTTTCAATGCATGGGATTTGAACATAACCTAAAACTGGATCACATGTTAAACCAAGTGAATGTTCAATCGCCATTTCACTTGCAGATTCAATTCCGTTGATATTTAACCCTCTTAAGAAAGACATTGCCGCTGCAGACATCGCGGTTGCGGTTCCAATTTCTGCTTGACATCCAGCTTCTGCCCCAGAAATAGATCCGTTATGTTTAACAACATTTCCAATGATTCCTGCAACTGCTAATGCATCAATGCAGCTATCTAAAGATAAGTCATTTGAGTCGGAATAATATCTTAAAACTGCTGGAAGAACACCGCAACTACCACAGGTAGGGGCAGTCACAACCACGCCTCCGCTCGCATTCTCTTCGCCACAAGCATATGCATAAGAAGTGACAAGTCTAGTCATACGGCTTTGGTTAGATTCATTTTCATCATTTTTCTCAAAGAAAATTTTTGCTTTTCTTTCAAGATGAAGTTTTCCAGGAAGAACTCCTCCTTTTTCTAACCCACGATTAACTGTATCCATCATGGTTTCAAATACTTTTTTCAAGCATTCTTTAATGTCATTTCCCTCTCTTAAATAAACATATTCAGGAAGGCTGATATTATGAGATAAACAGTATTCTTTAATCTCTGAAAAATTCTTTTCTGGATAGACTTCAGTATTATCATCGAGAAGTTTATCATTAATCTTTAAAGCGCCACCGCCTAAAGAGATGACACGATACTTCTTATTTCCATCAACGATAACTTCCATTTCATTTGGAAATTCTGTTTCGGTGTCATAATCAAAAGAAATACTATTTTGGATTTTGTGTGAATCCAATTCACTATTAATGGCAACATCAGTAAAGTGACCACGACCAGTAAAAGCCAGTGATCCACGAAGAATCACTTCCATTTTTTTGGCGTTTGGATTTTCATTCACAATAAATCTAATCGCGTTCAAAGGAGCGATTGTGTGTGAAGAAGATGGTCCGTTACCAATACGGAAAAGATATCTAAGACTTTTCATAATTATTTTTCTTTAGGCTCAACCCTGATGTATTCGATATATTGAGGCTGTTCAACAGAGCTAGCAATTCTTACCATTTCTTTGTAACATTCATCTCTTAAATAATCTCTGTTTTCATTAACAGTTAATCCTTCTTGAGGGAAGATTACACGTCCAAAAATAATCGTTTGTTTTGGCTTTTTAGAGTACCAAACTTTTCTAAACACTGTCACTGCAGGGACAACTGGAGACATGGATTCTGCAGGATAAACAAATGAGACGTTTTTAAATGGTCTAATCTTCGTATAAAATGGCCAGATGTGAGCCTCTGGATAAATGAGGACGTATTCTTTTCTTTTCTTAACTAAAAATTCACATCCGTCTCTAAGGCCTCTTAAATTAGTCGCGTCCATTCCGATTGGAAGATAGCCAAAAGCTTTAACTACTAAAGACGCAATTGGAATCGCTGTGGTGTCAGAATAACCAATGATATTTACTTTCTTCCAAAACACTAAACTTTGGAATTTATAAACATCGCTAAGACCGATATGGTTTGCATAAATAAAGGCTCCTTTTCCATGCAAAACCTTGAGATTTTTCTTATTTTTGTATCGAACTCCATGCAAAAATGACACTAAACCAAGAATTGGCTTAGCAATGATGTAATAGACAAATCCATCGAGTATACGACGGAAAATGTTGTGATGGACATAATTATAATTTGGCTTTAATTCTGGTCGTTTGATCTTCTCAAACTCATAAAAGTCATCGTTTAGTTCATCACTAAAATAAATCTTTTTTGTTTTTTTCCATTCTCTATTGTTTGACACGGCTCTGTTTTATCGCTTTCTTATTTTTAATATTTCCGGAGTGAGGAATGACTTTCCATTCCCTTCTTTTATTCTTGTTAAATAAGCCATCTAAGAAGGCTAATATGATGTCTAAAAACAACATCCAGTAGGTTAGTACACACGCTATTGAGGCAAAGAGAGTAAACTTCGTTCTTCTAAACTCTTTGATGATGACCATACTAGCAATAAAGGCAAACTCTCCTATTAATGCAAGAACGTTGATCAATGTCCTTAATAAGAATGTATAGAAATAATGCATTTCGCCATTTACTAAAGCTGTAATAGAAAAACCTAGGTGAATAAATGCTAATAGAAATACAACTACATTTAATATGGCAAATGGAATAAATGACCACTTATATTCTAGTTGGCTCATAAACCTTTTGAATTTGCCAGAATTATGATGTACCACACCATGTGTATGGCTTCTACTTCCTTGATTGACATAACCCCATATCCAGCGAACATGTTGATTATGCCAAACTTTGTATTCAGGTGCTTGTTCATCATAGAACTGCGTTTCTGTCGTGATTTTCATCTTGATATCATTCTTGTAACAATACCTTGTTAGTTCTGTATCTTCAGTCATGCCTGTAAATTGCCAGCCACCCGCTTCATCAATAATATCTGCATTTATATAATATCCAGTTCCTGATAAAGAAATTTTATTATATAAATTGCTTCTAGCTTGGCCTGTAACCGCCATAATATAAAGGAATAAAATTGATGATGTAGAAGTAAAAATGTTTTCAGAACAATTTGTGAAATTACGATAGCCTTGCCCTACTTCGTAGCCAGCTTGTCTCATATCATTCATTACTTCCAAGTAATTGGATTCTAAGACATTATCAGCGTCAAAAATCATATATGCATCATATTTTATTTGATTAATCTTAAAATAATCGATACATTCTTGTAATGCATATCCTTTGGTTCTTCTATCTGGAGAAATTGGAGGTCTCACAAAATAATAGAAGTCATGTTTCAAGGCTCTTTGAATAGTTGGATCATTTTGACTTTCTACAATGAAATAGACATCGAAGTATTCCCTTGGATAAGTTTGATTTACTAACGATTTCGCGATGTGCTTAACCACTCTTTCTGCTTCATTTCTAGCAGGAATTAATATTGCAAACTTTGTATATTTATCACTATGTGGAACTCTTTTAAAATGATGGAATGAAACAATAAAGTTAATAACCAAATTAAAACCATAGATCGGAAAGCCGAAAACAAACACAAGGACAATAATATCCAAAATACTTAATATAAGTTCATAATTCATAATCTTTGTTACTCTTTAATTTTATCATTATCTTTATCTTTTTAAAGATAATTAATCATGTCACCTTTTCTTAAGAGACAATAACAATATATAAAATAAAAGCAATAGAGTAAATCTATCGCTTTAAAAACCTTCTCTCTTTAAAATAGAGTGTCCGTTATTTCTTAAAAAGTTTAGAGAAGAAACCTTTTTCTTCAACTTCATTAACTTGCATGCCTTTATAGTCATAACCGGTAGCTTTAATAACTTCTAAAAGTTTGTTCTCATCTAACTTTTCTTTGCTTAAGATAACAGTTTCATCTTTTCTTCTATCTGATGTTACTTTCTTAACATCAAAGTTATTTCTAATCGCGTCATTGATGTGTGATTCACACATTCCGCACATCATTCCGTGTATTTCAAGTCTATATTCATACATAATAATTACCTCACCAATAAAATAATAACCCCTCCACAATTTATGTGAAAGGGTTATGCTTTTTTATTTTGTGTTTAGCTCATGATATTCTTTGAGCAATTGATCTTTGTTTTTACAAATACATTCTTGCGAACAAGAAGAGCATGATCCACTACAGCCATACTTTTTCACTTTTTTCTTCACTAAAGTGAGGACAATAACTAATGCCACGTATATGACTGCAAAACCAATAATTATGTATTCAAACCATTGCATAGTTATTTCTCCTTTCTTTAAGCGTTAGCTTGAGCGTATTTTTTATTTCTTCTTGTAACGATGATACCAGCGGCAACAATGCATGCAACGATGGCTAATGTAACGAGCATTCCACCCCACCAAGCAACTTCATAAAGGGTACCAACCCAATAGATCACTAATGATGTTCCGTAGGAAATGCCAAACCACCAAGCGATTGTAAGCCAGAATTCTTTACCTTTTTGTTCACCATGTGCTGTTGCAACAGCGGCAAAGCATGGAATGGTGAATAAGTTAAAGAAGGCATAGGACCAAACTGCAGGAGCGGTAATACCGACTAAGTTTGCGCCGACTTCTGCTTCAGCAAGGCCATCAGCCATACCGAATAAGGTAGCAAGTGTACCAACGACATCTTCTTTGGCCACTAAACCAGTGACAGAAGCAACGGAGTACATCCAACCATATTCTGCATTTTGAGAGAATCCTAATGGCCAGAAGATATAGCCAAAGACTCTACCGATATCTGCGAGCATGGATTCTTGAATATCAACAAGACCGTTCCAGAAGGCCCAACCGAAGTTGGATAAGAACCAAATCACTAAGAGTGATGCGGCAATAATTGTGCCAGCCTTAATGACATAGTGTTTCAATTTTTCCCAAAGGTGAGCAAGAACGTTTCTTGCTTGTGGTTTGTGATATTGTGGTAACTCCATAATAAATGGAGAGACATATTGATCTTTTGAGAACAATTTCATGAATAAGGCGAAGATGATAGCAGCGGCAATACCACCGAGGTAAATAGTGAAGACGAAGAGTCCTCCATTAAATCCTGCAAGGGCACCGACCGCGGCTAACATTGTCCAGATTGGTGCTTTAGCACCACAGCTGAAACATGTCATTAATCTAATTGTTCTATTCTTTTCTTTTGAATCTTCTAATGTTCTTGTCGCCATGATGGCAGGAACGCTACAACCAAAGCCTGTTAGCATAGGGATAAAGGCTTTGCCTGATAAACCAAATCTTCTAAATGCTCTATCTAAGATAAAGGCAACACGGGCCATATAACCACTATCTTCAAGAATAGCGATGAATAAGAAGAGTAAGAGGATTTGTGGAATAAATGACATAACGGCATCTAAACCATTTAATAAACCATCACAGACAAGGGAAGCATACCAGGATCCAGCGACAGCTTCTCCGCCTAATTCGAATAAGGCTCTCACGCCATCGATAATAGCACCTGTTCCAGCTCCAAACCATGATTGTAACCATACACCAAGTGATGGAATACCGCCTAAGGCTTCAAGTTCACTTGTTGGAGTGCTAAGGTCTGCCGATAAGACTCTCACTAAGAACTCAGTAAATCCATTAGTAGGAGCAATTTCAAGTCCCATTGCACCCATGAAGAATAAATCTTCAGAGAATGTGAAATGGAAAATGAAGAACATGATAACAATAAATAAAGGAATAGCCCAGATACGGTGAGTTAAAACTTTATCGATTTTATCTGACTTTGTTAAGACTTCTTTATTCTCATTTGCACTCTTAATATAGGCGCCAGAATAATTCTTTGAGATATATTTATATCTCGCATCTGCGACAATCGCTTCAAAGTCATTACCGAATATTTCATCTTCAAATGTGGCTTTGAAGTCTTCAACCATCTTGATTAAATCAGGATGCATTTCAGTTTCCACTGAGTCGAGTTCCACAAGTTTAACCGCGTGGAATAATGGGTTTTCAACACCTTTCCCTTCGAAGGCAATTTTCACATCGTTGATAAGATGTAATAAATCTTTATCTTCGATGATGGTTGACCCAAGGCGTTGTTTATTTGAAGCTTTATAAGCTTCTTGCATTAATTCATCAATGTTTTCACTTCTTAAAGCGGAGATTTCCACAACTGGGACTCCAAGCTTTTTAGAAAGATCGCTAACATTAATTGAGTCGCCAGCTTTTTTGACGATATCACTCATGTTAAGAGCAACAACGATAGGAACATTAATTTCCAAAGCTTGGGTGGTTAAGTATAAGTTTCTTTCCAAGTTTGTTGCATCAACAATGTTGATGACACAATCAGGTTTTTCATCAAGAATGTAGTTTCTTGAAATAACTTCTTCAGGAGTATAAGGAGATAAGGAATAAATACCAGGTAAGTCGATGATGGCAATCTCTTCACCTAACTTTTTATATTTACCTTCTTTTTTATCAACTGTAACACCTGGCCAGTTACCAACGTGTGCAGTTGATCCTGTTAAAGCGTTGAACAATGTGGTTTTACCAGAGTTTGGGTTTCCTAGTAAGGCAAATCTTTTCATTATTTATTTACCTCCACATAGACCATTTTCGCTTCTTCTTTTCTAAGGGTTAGTTCGTATCCACGAACTGTAACTTCGATTGGATCTCCTAATGGGGCTTTCTTTCTTAAGACTACTGTTGCTCCTGGAGTGACACCCATATCGAATAAACGACGACGAATTCTGCCTTCGCCAGTCACATTTTTAATAAGGCCAGTCTCGCCTTTTTCCAATTCATTTAGTGTTCTTAGCATATTTCCTTCCTTTCTACGCTACTAAAATTTTGGTGGCAACGTCTTTGTTGAGTGCGATGCGAACACCGAGCACATTGCAGATTACGTTACCAGCATTTGATGAGAGGATTAAAATACGACCATCGACGACAATACCAAGATTTTGTAAGTGTCTTTTAGTTTTTTCATCTGCAAGGATCTTAACGATTCTTAATTCAGTATTTAATGGAGCGATAACTATTGGCATATATTCAATCCTTTCGGTTAGTATTGACTAACTCTTTCTCAAAAATATAAGTTAGTCGAAACTAACTAAAACTATTATATTACTAATTATTTATGTGTCAATTATATTTATAAGAATATTAAAAAATCCCATTTAGGGATTATTTAGATAAATAAGCTTTCATTTTTTCAAATGTTTCTTCATTGATGCTGTGTTCTATTTCACAAGCTTCATCTTCCGCCATTTTTGGATCAACACCAATCTTGATAAAGAAGTTTGTTAAGAATTCATGTTTTTCTAAAGTCTTTTGGGCAATCTTTCTTCCTTCTTCGGTTAATAAAAGGATTCCATCATCATTTACTGTGATTAAATGTTCTTCTCTAAGCTTTTTCATCGCAATAGAAACACTTGGCTTAGAAAAATTAAGTTTCACCGCCACATCGATGGACTTTGCCGCTTTGCCTTCATTATTAATTTGAAGGATGGCTTCTAAATAATCTTCTCTGGATTCGTTTCTTTTCATATTATTTATTTTAATAAAAAAGGCATCTCTTTTTCAAGAAATGCACTTAGTATTCTTTATTTAACTCTCTTTGAGTTGCTAAAGCGTATTTAATATTTTCTCTTCTACAGATTCTTTGAACCGCGTGATAACCGGTTGATAAGGCAAATGGAAGTCCACCAGGAGAAGCCATAAAGTTACCAGATAAATATAAGTTATTTATTCCCATAACACGACCATCGCTTGAATACATATCATTCTTTGTTGTGAACATAAATGACATATATCCACCTCTTGTTGTGTTTGTATATCTCTTAAATGTCCATGGAGTGGCAACATCTAAGACTGTGACTTTTCCTTCTAAGGATGGAAGTTGTTTCACAATGCGTTTTGCACATTCAGAAGCAATTCTATTCTTCTCATCTTTATATGTTTCATCTTTCAAGAGCTTTTTCCATTCATAGTAATCTTCATCGTATTGATCGATAAGCATTGAACAGATTACTTTGTTATCTCTCACATAAGTATCTTTATCGTAAGCGTGACTTCTGAGGGTTAAATGATCCACAATTGTTTTTCCCACTTTTAATGGTTCAATCTCAAAGGAAAGAGGATAATTTCCTTCAGGCAAATCTTCAATCTCAAATTGAAGCAAGACACAACCTGGAAGAGGATTCTTTTTATAGTTATAAATTCTCTTATCAAAGGAATTCTTTGGATATTTATTGTTGAGTAATTTAGTCAATGTGAAGTTTGGATCAAGGGAAGCGATAATATAATCGCCTTCAATGACTTTCCCATTTTCTAACGTTACAGATGTTGCAACCTTTTTCTTTTTATCGACATTGATCTTTTCAACTGGTGAATTAACTAAAAGTTTGCCACCGAGCTCAAGGTAATAATCTTTCATATTATTTACCATCTTTAAAGAACCACCGCGTGGAACTCCACCATTATTGTCTGTAATTGTGGAATATGAATAAATCATAGAGAATAAATTACCTGGACCTGGTTGAACATGTGTTAAGGCCCATCTTAATGCTGGGTGTTTAAACTTTTTCGCAAATCCTTCGCAGGACATTCTCATCGTGTATAAATAGGAAGGATGTTTAATAATTTTTCCAATAAAGGACAATAAGACTGATAAAGGTAAATAAGCAACTGGTTGTTTAATTGGAGCAGGAACCGCCATAAAGTCTTCAACGATATCAAAGAATTTATTAATCATTTTTGTATCTTCTTTAGAGATAGAAATCCATTCTGCTCTTGCTCTAGTTATATCTCTCCAGAATGTCACTTTTGTTCCTTGATATTCAAATGTTCCAAATGAATCGAGTTGAATAATATCTCTCTCATCTCTGAAAGCGTGTACATTAGTCCACATATCATATAAGTCACAACCACTCTTAGATCCTGTAAGCCAGTGAATGCAACCATCAAGATAACGACCTCTTCTATACCAACCCATGCATAAACCACCAACAAGAGGATTCTTTTCAATTAATGTAACATCGAATCCATTTTGTAAGGCGACGATACCACTGGCTAGTCCGCTGACTCCAGCGCCGATAATGACAATGTTTTTTCTTTCGTTCATCATGCTATCAATTTTAAATAAAAGCCCACAAAAGGAAATCCACTAATTAAAAAAGCCATTCTCCTAATCGTAGAATGCCACTCTACAAAATAGAGAATTAACTCTAATAAGGCCATTTTTGCACAAAAAAATACCGAAAAATCGGTATTTTTATATTTTTAAATAGCTATTATTATTCAGCTTCTTTTTTATTTGAAGTGAGTAAATTATAGACTAAAACTGCTAATGCAGCACCGGCTAATGGGGCTAAAATCCAGATCCAAACTTGTTCTAAGGAAGCGGTTTTTCCAGCGATGGCTTGAAGAACGGCTGGGGCTAATGATCTAGCTGGGTTAACAGATGTACCTGTGAAACCTAAACCGAATAAGTGGACTAAAGCAAGGGTTAAACCGATAACGATTCCAGCATGTTTTCCGTCGTGATATCTTTCATCTGTGACACCTAAGATAGCGATGACAAAGACAAATGTTAAGACGACTTCAACTAGGAATGCACCGATGTATGATAAGGCATCTAATTTACCTTCATGCATTAAAACGGCTTGAATTTCGTTTCCGCCTAAAGCTTCAAAATTGCCTCTTAAGAATAAGGCTAATAAAAGTGAACCGACAAAGGCTCCGACGATTTGTGCAGCGACATAAACTAAGAATTCTTTAAGTGTAATTTTCTTTCTTAAGAACATGGCAAATGACACTGCTGGGTTGATGTGACATCCAGAAACATTACCGATGGAATAAGCCATAGCAACGATAACTAAACCGAAAGCTAATGAGGTAGCGACCCACCAGTTTGCTCCAGCGCCAACAACTGCGACACCACAAGCAACGAGAACTAAGACCATTGTGCCAAAGCATTCTGCTACTGCTTTTTTAAGTAAACTCATAAAAAATCTCCTTTTCTATTTTCCGTAAAAAATTATAAACCACATAAATTGATTATCAATAAAAAAATAATGTGATTACACATTACTTTATAATTGTTTCTATGAATTCAAACATCTTTTGATTGACTCTTTTTGATTCTTCAAGATAAGGGGCAACAACATTATGAACATGATCAACTTTCTTATTATCTGAGTCAATATCAATAAAGACAAACTTATTATCTTTTTGTCTCATATCCTCATTAAGTTTTAGGCTTTCTTTACGAATAAAATCATTTTTACAAGTTGATACAAACAAAGGTAATTTAAAGTCTTTGATATATTCTTTTGGAGAGAGTAATCTCATCTTTTCTAAAGAGTAGTTTTTACCAAACATTCTCTTCATCGCACCATGTGTCATTTGATTATATCCAGTCCACTCAAAATCATAGACTGGACAGTTTAGCAAAACACCTCTTAAATTAAAGTTATGAAGGTTAAATCCTAATAAATCTTGAATCTTCTTGTCTTCCATCATTTCCGATAGTAATAAGGCAAAATGTCCACCGGCAGAATCACCAGTCATAACGAACTTATCATCCTCTAAGGAGAAATCTTTGAGGTGTTCATAGATATGATTTAGACAAAGAACACAATCGCTAACTAAATCTTTTGTGTCTCTTTTACCATCATTAGGTAGATAGTCTAAACAAATAACGTCATACCCCTCTTTTAGGAATTCATATGCAAAGATGTAATTATCGCGATGGCCACTGAAAAGATATGAACCTCCGTGAATATCTAAGATACAGACATTCTTTCTATTCTCTGTCGCTAGAAAGACATCATATTGATGATAGGAATCTCCATCATCTATATATGGGACATCTAAAAACTCTTTAAACACTCCCATTGGGGGAAATGTCTTTCTTCTATTCCTAATTCCTCTTTTAACGGTAGGAATAAGAATTTCCACTACTAATCTATTAATCTTCATCTACTTAAATTATAAATCCAAATAGGGCAAAATAAAAGAGACGCTTAAGCGTCTCCTAATATTTTTTTATTGTTAGGCAACTTTATAGAAATCTAACACTACTCTAAGATATGGAGTGGCGACATTATCGATATATTCTAAATCGAAGTCAACGTAGTGTCCCTCAGATGTATAGCCATCAAAGGAAATATCGCCCTCTTCTAAATCTTCATAATAAATTGAATTGTCGTTATATGTTGGGGCTAAATTATGTTCTGAATCATATTTAAGCCCAGCATTATAGAAAGATTCCACTAACGCTTTGCCTTTAGCAACTGTTGCATCTTTTGTTCCAGCAAAGCGGAAGATAGTTTGAATGTTTTCAGCGTAATCATCATAAGATGTTCCAATAACACGGTTTGCATACCAGAATTCTTCATTTGGTCTAGCAACAGTTGTTAATCCCATGGATGAATAGAAGTTAGTATCCCAATCATAAACACCGATTTTTGCTGTCTTGGTTGCGATGAATGCATCGGCGTCATTACCAAGATTTAAAGCAGCAAGTTCAAAGTTGATTGGTAAAGTTTTAAAATTCATGTTTCCACTTTGTCTGGAATAATGTCTTAAAGCTAAGCCAGTCGCATTATCAATAATCACTTCGGTAAATAGTGTATGGAATTGACCTTGTTGCATGCTGCCTTCATTCATTTCTAAAGTATATTTTGTGGCTGCTCTATTTAGGAAATTAGTATTTTCTTTCTTTGTATATTCAATAGAATCATGGAAAGCAAGCATTGTTTTTTCTGCTGCTCCTTCAGCTACAGTAACAACTTCAGTTGTTGGGCTTGCAAGTTCTAAAAATGTTCCGCTTGAACCTCTTTGATATTGATGGCTTCTTCCACCAATATTGATCCAAAGTCTATCCATGAGTTCATATGAAGCAGTATATGTGCCATCTGTTGCGTATTTAACAATCTCAGATGTATTAAATGTATTTTCTGTTAAAGAGCTATTTGGATAATATTCAAAATGGAAATGATGCGCGATTGTCTCTTTGAGTTCTTGTAATGTTTTAAGATTATCTTGTTTAGCGCTTGAAGAACCACCTTGAGAATCACTTGCTCCACCTTGTGAGGAACCACCTTGGCTTTCACCACCTTGAGATGGAGTTGATGGATTATCACCTTGTGAGTTTTCACTAACTGGGGTTGATCCTTTTTCGGATGATTGTTTTGGAGTATTAGAACATGCGCTTAAAAGAAAACCGCTTGTTAATAGACCCACTATTAATAATTTCATATTTTTCATAAAAAGTTCCCTCTACATCTAATTATATTAGAGATTAGGCAAAAGAAAAAAGAGATTTTCACCTCTTCAACTAAATGGTGGCCCAGGCCGGGTGCGCGCCGGCGACACACGGATTTTCAGTCCGTTGCTCTACTAGCTGAGCTACCGGGCCAATTTTCTTAAAAAAATGGCGGACCAGACGGGAATCGAACCCGCGATCTTCTCCGTGACAGGGAGACATGTTAACCGCTACACCACTGGTCCGTGCTTTTTTATTATAAAGAAACACATATAAAAATCAAGCATTATTTATAAAATTAAAAAGCACAAAAAAGACCGCCTTTATTAGCGGTCCTTATTTATGTAAATAAATTAGTAGTTATGAGCTCTCATCTCAAAATATGATTTTGGATGACGGCAAACTGGGCACATTTCTGGAGCTTGTTTTCCAATGACGATATGTCCACAGTTACGGCATTTCCAAACGACGACATCTTCAGCGATGAAGACTCTTCCGCCTTCGACTTTTTCGAGTAATTCGAGATAACGTTTTTCGTGTTCAGCTTCAATCTTACCAACCATTTCAAATCTTAAAGCGATTTCTGTGAAGCCTTCTTCTCTTGCGACTTGAGCAAATTCTTTGTACATATCTGTCCATTCGTAGTTCTCACCATCAGCGGCAGCTCTTAAGTTTGCTGCAGTATCAGGAATTTCACCACCACAGAGATATTTGAACCAAATCTTTGCGTGTTCTTTTTCGTTTTCAGCGGTTTCTAAGAAGATTTCAGCGATTTGTTCATAGCCTTCTTTTTTGGCCTTTGAAGCAAAGTATGTGTATTTGTTTCTAGCTTGGGATTCACCAGCGAAAGCGGCTTGTAAGTTTTTTTCTGTTCTACTACCTTTTAATTCCATATGTTTTTTCTCCTTAATTAAAGAATAGATGAAATATAAATAATCTTCAATAAATGAAGTTATTTCCTTGTTAATTTTAAGATGCTAGATCCAAGAAGGAAGTTGTTTCCTAAACAAATGATTAATCCGATATACCATTCATAGAAGAAAAATGTGAATAAACTGCCGATGACAAAAGCCACAAAAACATAAGTCCAAACCACACTTAACTTGATATGTTTAATATGAACAATAATAAGGAATACTCCAAAGCCAATCATTGAAGCAAAGAACAAGAATCTAAAGAGGTATCCAATAAATTCCGCTCCAACATTTTGATAAAGCATCCAATCGCCAGAAAGCATCGTACGGCATTCGACCACTCCAAAAACAAATGCAAAGAGCATCATAAGTACAATGGAAGCATAAAAACTAATGGACTTTACTATTTTCATTTGAAGAATGCCTCTTGTGTTTTTAAAGTGACGAAATCATATAAAACGATTCCGCGTTTATCGTGGTTTTTAATGTTCTTATTAATCCAAGGATTAATATCTTTTGCCACCGATGGAGCGTAGCTCGGTGGGAATGAAGATTCTTTATATCCACTTAAGAAATTAATCTTTAAAGCGTGTCCATCTTCGCTGAAACACTTTTCAATTTCTTCTTTCTTTTTGTTTAAATCATTTACTTTGTAATAGTCTTGAACATAGATATCATTATTTGTCATGGTAAAAGAGCAAGAATTAAGCCATCCATCATAGGCGTTAATTCCAATCGTCGGATTTGGATAACGAGAGAATAAAACAATCTTTCCTCTAACATCACCAAGTTTTTCTGGGATAGTATTTCCCACTACCCATTTGTCAGTTATATGTTTCTTTAAAACTTCTTCAAAGGAAAGTTTTGAACTAGAGGCATTTGCCTCTTCTTTAATCGACATGATAATTGTTTCACTTGGATTGTTAATTAAAAAGTCTTCACTATCACGAACAATATCACTAAAAGTATCTCTTTCATCAACAAATCCATGGACGGCTTTTAATGAATCATGATCATTTTTAAGACGAATATCTAAAAAACGAATACCGACATTTAATTGTTCTTCTAAAGTCAAACTTTGACATTGGCCGGCTAAATTACCAATAGAGTATAAGGCCATCGTGTCATGACTTCCTGGAATATTAATATCCTTTAAAGCGGTTTCGTCTGGAATATCTTTCATCCAGTCTTTATATTTTTGTGACACGGATGTTACCCTAGTAATTCCACTAAAACCAACAAAAGAAAAAAGAACGATTAGAGCAGTAATCGAGGAAACAACAATTGTAGCTTTTGTTGAAGATTTCATTTTTAATATTATAGCATTTTTCTTAGGAAAAAGAAAAATCCAAATCGCTGGGATTTGGATCAATCTTTAATCATACAAGAATTAGGATTCTTTGAACCAGAAGATACGGCCGGTGATTAAGATACAAATTAAATCTAATAACCATCCGATGAAGCCGCCCCAAATGATCCAAATGACAGCTAAGACGATGTGAAGAACGTTCTTGTTAGCAATCGCTCCGCCTAAACGGTAAATACCCCAAAGGATATCAACGATTGGTAAGCAGAAAAGGATTTTCACTAATCTTGATCTGTCATCCATCCATTTAAGAAATCCACCCATATTTATTTCCTCCGATATCATTTTATCACATAGTGACTATGTGAGTTATAATTTTGTTTTGATTGATGCTATTTTTCATGCACCCATTGATATAAGAACATCTGAGTTCTCACCGACATATAAACCTTTTCATCAAGAAGTTTCTCAACTTCTTCTTTTGAATACCATCCCGCTTCGATTTCTTCATCTTCGAAACAAGAGTCTTTAATTTCCCCATCGCATAGACAAATAACAATGGACATCATTTCATCACTTGTTCCTTGAGAGGCAAAACAAGGAGACAAAACATCAATAATCTCTATGAGATTCGCTCCTGTTTCTTCTCTTAATTCCCTTTTTGCGGCCTCTTCTACACTTTCCCCTTCATCAATTAAACCAGCTGGGAAGTTATAAACCCAGTTATTTGTCGCCAGTCTAAACTCTTTTTGAAGAAGGACTTTATTCTTATCTAAAGAGAAAGAAACCATTCCCACTCCTTGAGGTTTTCCTTTTCCAAAGGTTTCGATGGTTAAATTCTTATCGCGAGAGATGAATTCATACGACTTTATATGGCCGTTATTATTCATATAATCCGCGACATAATAGGAAAGATATTTCCCTTCGTGTATCTTACTTAATTTGATGAGTTTCATATTTTTTCAAAGTCACTAGCAGGGTGTTTACAAATTGGGCAGATATAGTCTTCTGGGAGTTCGTCTCCTTCATAGACATAGCCACACACTTTACAAACCCAACCTTTTTTCTTCTTTTCGTTTGGATTTGGTTTTGGTTTGATATTTGTTTGATAGTAACTATAAGTTACTGATTCAACTTTGTTTAAAGCTTCACTCTTAGAGATAGTCGCGATAAATCCATAATGGCTTCCTAAATCCACGATATCAATAACTTCTAAACATAAGACTGAATTGACATATTTTGTGAGAGATAAAATTCCATTTTCTTCTCTTCTCACACATTCAAAGCCTTCAAACTTATCAACATCTCTTCCACTATGGAAACCGAATCTCACAAAGAGATTGAAGTCTGCATCTTTGTTAATAATATTAACATTACATTTTCTTGTTTCTTTAATCACTTCAGCAGAGTAATTTGCTTTGTTTACACAGATCATCGCTTTATCTGGTGAGTTCGCTACTTGTGAGAAGGTATTGATAATACAGCCATTATCTTTCTTTCCATCGTTTGATGTTAAAACATAAAGACCATAGGAAATGTTAAACATTGGATTTGGAGGGAATTCTTTAATGGCTAAATCATCAACGATTTGTTTTGCTAATCCATTAAGCATTTCTTCATCTTTATCTTGATATGCACTTCTAATGGTTAATAAGTCTCCTACTTGTTGGAAGTTATCAAGTTTATTCATAATTTCTAAGATTAATGAACCAGAATTTGGTGACCATGTTCCACCTTCAATAACGGAGAATTTTCTTGATTCTAGTTTATGATAAACTAGGTCCATTAAGAATTCTTCCATCGGAGTGAAGATTCCCATGTTATATGTTGAGGACATAATTAAGATATGAGAATACTTAAAGGCTTCACTGACAAGATAAGATTTATCTGTCTGAGCGACATCATAAATCGCGATATCTTTGACACCTAATTCGGATAATTCATCCGCCATCTTGTCCGCTACTTCAAGCATATGGCCGTAGACTGAACCAACAACGATAAGAACACCATTAACTTCTGGTTGATATCTTGACCACATATCGTAAAGGCCAATGATCTTATTTAACTCTTGTCTCCAAATTGGGCCATGGAGAGGACAAAGCATATTGATTTCAATAGTTTGGGCTTTCTTTAAAACTTGTTGAATTTGAATGCCGAATTTACCAACAATGTTCACTAAATAACGTCTTGCTTCATCTAAGAATTCTCTTTCAAATTCATATTGATCAGCGAAGATATTTCCACTTAATGCGCCAAACATGCCAAAGGCATCCGCACTAAATAAGGCTTTCGTGTATGTATCATATGTCATCATAACTTCTGGCCAGTGAACCATTGGAGCAAAAACAAATGTTAAGACATGTCTACCAAGAGATAAGGTATCAAATTCATTAACCACTTTGATGTTTTTAGGAGTGAATCCATTATTAAAGTTTTTAAACATCTCAAGGATTTGTTCATTTAAGACCACTGTCACATCTGGATAAAGTCTAATGATTTCAAATAGAGTCGCGCTATGATCTGGCTCCATGTGATCGATGATTAAGTAATCAAGGTTTCTTCCGTTAAGGGTGTCTTTAACTCTTGCTAAAAATTGCTTGCTCACTTTCTTATCGACACTATCGAGAAGACAAGTCTTCTCATCTAAGATCAAATATGAGTTATAAGAAACTCCTTTTTCTAAAGGATAAACATTTTCAAAAAGAAATTTATCCCTCTCACTACAACCAACATAAAAAGTATCAGAGGTGACTAATTTTGGTTTAAACATACATTCTCCTATCCATCAAAGAATTCTTTGATTTTATATCTCTATACTTAAATCTTATTTGATTTAATTAAAGGCCGCAACGAAAATAAGACATTTTAAAAGCCCACCGAAGTGGGCCTTTATACTTTATTTTTTAGAGAGTGATTTCTCCATCGGAACAAACAACTTTAGTTAATGAAGATCCGGCGTTCCAATCGTCTTCTTTATCAAGTCCTTCCCATTCAGCTGTTGTGCCTAAGAAGGTAAGCTCAGTTAATGGGTTGTTGTTAAAGACATTACTACCAATAAATCCAATGGAATTACTGATGGTAATTGATTGAATCTTGTTTTGAGTGTTGTAATCCGCGAAAGCGTAATCTCCAATTTCACTTACTCCATTAAGTGTGATGGTTTCAACATAGATTAAACCTCTCATTGAGTGAGCAAGTAATTTACCACCATTGATGGTGATGCTCTTAAGAGCTTGAGGAATAAGGGTTTTTGCCCCACCGTTAGATGTCATATCCACCCAGTAACCTGGGAGTGATCCACCATATCCTTTCGTGCCGTATATCCAACCAAAGAATGACTCAGGATTAACATCACTTTGTTCTTGAGAACTACCAACAAATGGCAAGACGATGGTTTCCATATCTATACAGCCATAGAATGTCCCGTCATTTAAATAGGTGTATGAGTTAGGAACTGTGACATTTATTGCGCCACCATATTCGAAAATCTTTGCAGGAATTTCAACGACAGGTTTACCATTATATGTTTCTGGGAATTCAACTGTTTGATAGTTGAATGATGCACTAGTATCACGTCCAGTAATCTTATAAGCTGCTTCTGTTGAATCGAGTTCAAAGGTAAAGGCTGAATAACCACAGATACATGCACCATGGACATCGAATGAGTGATAGTCGAGATCACCTTTTTCGTCTTCATAGCCTTCATCAGTACAGGCATGCCAGTGCTGTGTTTCATCATGTGACCATTCATCGGAATAGTTATGCACTAATTGAGGAATCTCTTCAGTGGTAACATGACCACATTCACATGTATAGGTGATAAGTCCAGTGCTATCATAAGTGGCTTCAGTGCGACTTGTTTCAACATGGTTATGTTCTGTCTTATCTTTGATAAGATCTTCGTATCCTTCGTCTACACAAGCATGCCAGTGATATGTCTCATCATATGACCATTCGTTCGAATAAGAATGTTCTTTGATTGGAAGTTCATACTCTTCGCTTTCATAATCACAGATAGAGCAAATGTGTCTAGCACTACCAACGGATTCAAATGTTGGTTCAACAAGAACTTCTTCGATAAGAGAGTGAGGTTCACTATCGACGATTTCACCATCGATTTCATGCCAGTGATTGTTTTCATCATATGACCATGGAATGGAAGGTGTGGATTTATCTGGATTTAATAATTGTTCAAAATGAGTCGTTTTTCCGTTGATAGAAATGTGACATGTTACATTGGTGTTTTCACCAATATAGAATCTAAATGTCTCTTTTGGTGTTCCTTCATAAAGGAGTAATGTTTTAGAATTATCTCCTAAAACTTCAACAGTGACATAGTCAATGTTGTTCCCACGATAAGAAGCATTAAAAGTATAATAGCCATCACTGATGGAGCTATTAGTAATCATCGCGTAATAATCATCGTGTGATTTGGTGAGATAATTCGCCGAATAAACCTTCTTAGAAGGTTCGACACTTATATCATAAACGTCTAAATTGTATGTGGTGTTAGGCATTAAATCAGTGAAAACAAATTGATTTCTTAAAGTCACTTCTTCTGAGACTTCATATTGTTCGTTTGTAAGTAATAACTGATAAGTCTTTTCATTTTCTTTACCGATTTCAAAACCTAATTCTGTGCTTCTCGATAAGAACATGGAAACATGAGTTGAATGTGAGGAAGGAATAATTCCCGCGGTCGTTCCAATAATCGCTATTGAAGCGACTAAGGAAACCACTATCGAAGGGATCGAAAAAGACATAGAAAGAGACGTGTTTTTCGAAGAAGAATCATTTACATGCCCTTCGTTTTTCTTCTTTTTAGAAGTTAAATCGTTCTCTTCTAAGCCCAGATCATTCTCTTCATCAATATGAAAACGTTCTCCGGGATCGTTAAAAATCTCGTCTCCAATTTGATTGTTGTTCTCTTCGTTTATGTCTAGAACACCATCTTCATTTTCAATATCTAGAACGTTTTTTTCTAAATCCATAATCTAATTATTTTTGATGATTAACTTCTTCAACACCTTTGCCAGATTCTTTTTGTTCTTCAACAAAGTCTTTAGCAACTTTCTTTTCTTTAGAAGTTGCTTGTTCAAAAGAAACTGGTTTATTCACCACGACTTGTGGGAATGGGATATTAATATTGTTCTCATCAAAGATGAGTTTGAATTCTCTATTTAAGTCTCTTTCAACTTGATATCTCTCGCTTTCTTCACACTTAGCGATGAATTTCAAATTGACAGAAGAATCTGCAAGGGCGGAAACGCCTTTATAGAATGGTCCTTCAACGATTCCAGGAACCGCGGCTTTCACTCTATCCATATTCTTAGCAATAACAGCTTCCACTCTTTCTAATGATTCGCCGTATTCAATGGACATATCGATAGCAACCACTGAGAGTTGATTGGTTAAGTTCACCATGGAACGGATATCAGAGTTATTGATAACTTTAATATTTCCACCAGCATCTTCAATTTGTGTGTGTCTCATACCGATTTCTTTAACTGTGCCTCTAAATCCATCAGCGACGATGATGTCACCAACATTAAAGACATCTTCAAAGATAATGAATAATCCAGCGATAATGTCGCTTAACAATGGTTGAATGGCTAAGCCAACAATTAAAGAAACAATTCCAATGCCAGCTAAGATCACTGTTGTATCAACACCGAAGGATGATAAGACAAAGAATAACCAAACAAGTAATGCTGCATATTTAATGACAGAGATGATAATGGTTAATAAACCTCTGGTCTTTTTTAAAGCAGGGAGCAAAAGTTTAAGCAATAATCTTAAGACATAGCTAATACCGAAAATGAAGAAGGTATAGCTTAAGATTCTCACCGCGATAATTGGATCGCCGGCCCCTGAGAAAAGATTAAGGCTACGATAGAAAGCATTGTTGGCCCCAAAAATCATTTTGCCGAAAGCAAAGAAGACAACATAGACCACAAGCAAGGCTAAAAAGAGATAGCCAAGAATTTGTTCTACAAGGGATAATTTTTTGTTTCTTAGTTTCATACAGAAATCTCCTTATACTGATTAGTGCTAAGCACTATTACTCATTATTATCATTTTAAGGTCAAATCAAAAGAAATACAAAAAAATAATAGTATTTCTATGCTACTATTTAACCTGTCACAAAAGTGTCACACTTTAAGACTATTAGTCTCTAAAGAATGCCCAAGGATATTGAATTATATTCACCACGCTACATTCTTATGGCATTAGGGTTCCCATTTTTATATTCATAGGCTTCACAATCAAGCTTGCTAACATCGATATAGCAACGGTTATGACTATTAATAAAGCCATCTTTTATGATGGCTTTAATTTAGGCTTTAGAAGGTGACGATGAATGTCACGGCACTATTTTTTTCATTGATATTTTAAAAATCAACATTCTCTAAACGTTTAGCAGAGGTTTTATATACGACAATATGTAAAGCAAACGATATAAGAATGGCCCCCGCTAAAATAGCAAACTGGATACCGATATGGATATTATTTAAAATCTCTAATCCTGGAATAAATGGTAATCCAATGGTAAAGACTCCAATATAAACGACAAATCCAAGGATGGTAAGCAATGTCGACATAACAATGGATCTACCGTTTTTATAATAAATTGGGAAGAAGATTAAATCAGCAATCGCGTATCCAATAATCGCAATAGCCAAAACAAGAACATAACTATTAAGTCCTAAACCAGGAATCATATACTCATCAGGATTTTTAGAACTCGCTAAAATTGAGGCATTAATAAATCTTGCTAAAGGATATAAAGCACTCATGACTAGCATAAAGGCAACTTGCATCAACATAACTGTGATGATTCTTGCCATGACGATATCTTTCTTACGAACTGGAAGTAAAGTTGAATAGAGAAGGTCGTTACTTTGCTGACCTTTATTGGCCCCCAAGAAGAGAATAGGATAACAAGTTAAAACATAGATGAAACCAATACCTAAAGGATAGGATGGAATCAAAATCATGAGAGGGAACAAAAATATGAACAAGTAACAAAGTGGGTGCATTGCAAGTTTTAGTTCTTTATAAATCAAAGGTTTCATTTTCACTCTTGCTCCTTTCAATATAAACCATAATTTGTTCTAAATCTGGCTCGACTGGATTGATATTATTTTTGATGAAAATATCTTTTTTATCTGGACTGATTAATCCTTCAATACGATCATCAAATTCTTTATATGCAATGTATTCGTTTAACAATTCTTTGTTTAAAGATTTATCTTTAACAAATAAGTAGGAATTGATGAAATCATTCTTATTTCCTGTATAAATAATTTCTCCATCATGAATATAGGTGATATCACTTGCGCATTTATCTAAGTCACTGGTGATATGTGTAGAAAAGAGAATCGCTCTATCTTTGTTTTTAACAATTTGACGGAAGATATCTAAGATTTCATCTCTTGAAACTGGATCAAGACCAGAAGTTGGTTCAT
>CAMOSS010000003.1 GCA_946625055.1 uncultured Caryophanales bacterium | reverse complement strand
TATCTCCTGAGCCACTTGTTAAATCACAAAGTGAACCGATTAAATCTGTTAATTGTCTTGGGGTTGTGCCTTGGGAGGCCATATTACCGACTAAACTACCTTGTTTGGCTTTGATTTTTTCTTTGATAGCGTTTCTTAATTCTTCACCTTTAAGATCTTTGAAGTCGTTATCAGCGAGGAATTTGAGCTTTAATTCGTTTGGAGTGCCTCTTAAACCTTCGGTAAAGAATGGGCTGACGACTGGATCGGCGAGTTCCCAAATCTTTCCTTGTGGGTCTTTAAAGGCCCCATCACCGTAAACCATAACTTCGATATGTTTGCCGGTTCTCTTTAAGAGTTCGTCTTGGACCCCTTCTACTAATCCTTGAGCGTCTCTTGGGAAGAGCTTAACTTTATCTTCTGTGGATTTATTAGAGCCTAATAAACCATATTTTTCATTGTAACCACTTCCATCAACAGAAGAAGTGAGGATTTCATCAAGACCGAGAACAATCTTGGCACCATTTTCTTTTAAGATGCGTTTTGATCTTGCTCTTGTGTGAATATCACATGTTAAGACTTTGTCTGTATAGTTAAGAATTGTTTTGGCTTGGTTAGCAAAGATGATTTCAACTTCACTACCTTCACCCTTAATTAAGTCACGGTAGTAATCAATGTAGTCAACACCGGTGAATTCATGTAGATGATGTCCGAATAATTCTCTATATTTTTCTAAAGAAAGAACATCACTATATGGGTTGACACCTTTGGCATCTAATTCATCATATGTTAATAAAGCGTTACCAACTTCGTCTGATGGATAGGAGAGCATTAAGACGATTTTATCTGCACCTCTAGCAATACCTTTTAAGAGGATAGCGAATCTATTTCTTGAAAGGATTGGGAAGATAACACCGATGGTGCCTCCATTAAATTTTGCTCTAACATCTTTAGCAATGGCATCGATTGAAGCATAGTTGCCTTGGCTTCTTGCGACCACTGATTCAGTGATAGCAACGACATCTCTATCATGGAGTTCGAATCCATCACCCTTGCTAGCAGCAAGGACACTGTCGACAACGATTTGTTTTAAATCATCGCCTTCTTTTAAGATAGGGAGTTTAATTCCTCTTGAGATTGTACCGACATATTTTGACATAGTTTAATTACCTCTTTTCTTCAAAATATTTCTTGCAATATAGACACCACAAGCACCAGCTTGGGCTAAACCTCTTGTTAAACCAGCGCCATCACCAGCGACATATAAATGATTAATGCCTTCAACTTCTAATTCATTAGACATGATTGGATGAGCGCTATAATATTTGGCTTCAATACCGTAAAGAAGTGTGTGTTCTGTCGCGATACCTGGAGTGATTTTATCTAAGACTTCAATCATTTCAATGATGGATCTCATTGTTTTATATGGAAGGGCAAGAGCTAAATCACCAGGGACAGCTTCTTTAAGTGTTGGAACAACGAAACCTTCTTTGATTCTCTTTACTGTGGATCTTCTTCCAAGTTTGATATCGCCATATCTTTGAACGATGACCGAACCACATGAAAGCTGGTTGGCTAAAGAAGAAACTTTAATCGCGTATTCATTTGGTTTCTTGAATGGTTCATCGAAGTGGTGGGAGACGAGCAAAGCAAAGTTTGTATTTGGAGAAGAAAGTTTTGAATCGTTATAGGAGTGACCATTAACATTCATAACTCCTTCATAGTTTTCGACTACGACATGTCCACCTGGATTTGAACAGAAAGTTCTGACTGTGGAACCAACAGATGTCTTATATAAGAACTTACCTTCGTAAAGGCTTTCGTTGATTTCTTCCATGACCATATTTGGACATTCGACACGGACACCTATGTCAACTTGTGTTTGCGACATGGCAACACCGTATTTATCAAATAATTCGGATAACCATTTAGAACCTTCTCTACCAACGCCTAAAACGACATAGTCGGCTTCGATGGTTTCTTTTCCATCAACGATAACACCTTTAATTTCATTATCTTTAATGACGAGATCAGTGACTTTTGTGGAGAATCTCATCTCGACGTTTTGGGCTTTGATATGTTCATAAATCTTTGTTAAGATTTTTAAGTTTTCTTCTGTTCCTAGATGTCTCACTTTACTTCTTAAAAGTTTGACACCGACAGACATCGCGCGTTTTTCAATCTCTTTAACTTTTGGAGTATCTGGGTTTGTTAAAACTTTAGTCGCTCCAAAGGAAAGATTAATATCATCAACATAATTAATTAACCCCATTAATTCTTCTGGAGACATGTAATCTGTTAACCATCCGCCGAATTCAGTGGTGATATTAAATTTACCATCAGAGTATGCACCTGCACCTCCAAAACCAGAAGTGATGGAGCAAGCTGGATAACATTCTCTAAATCCTTTTTGATTAACTGGACATTTATCGAGTTTATGTTCAAGGACTGGGCATCTTCTTTCATAGATGTTTCTGCCTCTATCTAAGAGGAGAATTTTGAGGTCTTTTCTCAAATTAGAAAGTTCGTAGGCACACATATAACCACTTGGGCCGGCTCCCACGATAATGACATCATATTTCATATTAATATTCCCCTAACAACGAGGTATATTATATACCTAACTCAGTGGTGTATCATTGATTTTTTTATGTTTTTTAGACCTGAATTTTGAGATTTTTTAAAATTTTTTAGAATACATTTTTATTTAGATTTTTTGTCATTTTATAAGAGAATAACATAGTTATTCTATTTTAAAGAGAGTTTTACCGCTTTCTCTATTTTGAAAAAACTCAAAAATAGGGTTGATTTTTCTTTATTTTAATTAAAATAGTCAGCGGTTATGAAAGAAAAGCTAACTAAGAAATTTTACATTTTAACTTCCATCTTCGGAGTTCTGCTCGTCGGAATTGGAATCGCTGGAGGCATCATCCTTGGACAAGAGGTCTTTGTTCCAAAGGTTGATTACGCAGCAGTGGACCAAGACGGGATTGAAGATGATCAAAAGGCTTTGATGAAAAGATATCAAAAAGCCTCTCCATCTTCCTATCTCAAAACGTTCCAACCACATGAACTCATCAACATCTCACTTAACAAACTTGGTGAACATCAAAATATTCACAAAGTGACAGTAGGGGAAGTTCTTGCGGCTGGTATTAAGCAAGATATCAGAGCGAATTTTGTTAAGGATGGAAATAATTATTTCTCAGAAAGTTTATCTCAATCCTCACTTGTGAAAGTCGCCTGGCGATTCTATCAAAATGATGACACGGTGAATACATATTCCGGTTCATTAAGTGGAGTCGAAAGTGCGAAATGGAAAGAGGATTCCAAAAAGGATTATGGCTTAGAAGATTATGAAAACACATGGGGTAAAACACTCGACAGAGGTTCAATCTATATCATCTCTTCTAAGACAGTGACCGATGGCACAGCTAAAGAAGTGAATGGTGATTATGAAGTCAGCGTGGAACTTGATGTTACAACCTCAGTGGTGAGATATGTAAAACAAATGACTATGACATCAAATCTACCAAAGCCACCAATATTCCATCACATCCAATTAACTTATGTCTTGGATAAAGAATTAAACATTAAAACTTCAACTGCCGATGAGTCTTATGATGTCTACATGTTTGGAAAACATAATTCAAATGGACATCTTGTTGATACTTACACTTATGAGACAGATATGAAAATCCCAGAATTAACTGAGGACGCTGTCTACGAAAAATAGGAGGAAATATTTATGAAAAACATATTTAAAGGCGCAATAGTTTGTACACTCATGTTTTCAACCAGCTTCGGTATTGCTTTTGGTTCTCAATATAAAGCCCAAAAGAAAACCGTAAATAAAGGAGCAACATCAAATAATGGTGGAACAACAGTAACGCCTTATATTGACACCCCACAACAAAAATTACTCGATTCTCTTGGATCCATTCAAACATTTAATGTCGATGCGAGTGTTTCAGCAAAACTTCAATCTGGTGAATACATCGCTTTAGACTTTGATGGAAAAGGTGACGCCAGTGACGTTTCTGATATCAAACTTGAAGGTGATATCGATGTGAACTTATCCGGCAACGATATCAATGCTTCAATTGGATATTTTGATTCCACAGTGTTCTTTGATTTCAATAATAACTATTTCAAATTAAAAACTGACAATGTCTTCGATTTTATCGAAATGCTTCCAAGTCATGGTTTGAACTTTGAAATGCCAGTGGAATTAACAAACTTAGATATCTATGCCTTACAAGATTATATTCTTTCTTTGAAAGAACCTGATAGAGAAGGAGAAGGATATTACTTCACCTTCAATGCATCTGAACCTTTAGGATTAGATAACGATTTATTACTTTATATCAAGACTGATAGTGAATATAACTTCACAGGTTTAAGAACCGATACGATTAGTTACGGTGATATGTTATTTAAACTAGATGTCAATCTTGATAGAGTCCAAGACATTAATCTTGTCTCTCCAATGGAAAATATTGAGATTGCTCATAAATATCAAGACTTCGCTCCTGCATTAAACATTGTGAACAATATCTTGAACTTAACAAGCAAGAGACAAAACACTATTGGTTTAGATCTTGAATTGAGTAAATTCACAAAAGATGAAAATGAAGTTGAAAGTAAGAGCAACTTACTCGCAACATCTATCAATCTCTCCTATGACATTGATGAAAAAGCCTACTCCATCTTTGGTGATGTCACCGTTGACGAACAAGTGAATAGCTTTGACGCTCATCTATTAGAAGAAACTTTATATGCTCATTATCATGACTTAAAAGTCTCCATTGATACTGAATCAGTTTCTAACCTTGTTCAATTCACAATGAATAAGATTGGTAATGAAAAGATTAAAGAACTCCTAGATAAATTAATGGGCACCATGGATACCGCTAAGTTATTAGAAATCCTTGGTAAATTACCAAACACCATTCAAGAAATCACCTTAACAAGTGAAGAATTAGGAGTGGATATTAAACCAAGTGAAGCTGGTATTGATTCCGTTTCTCCATTCACCATTACCCTTAAGTTTAATAATGAAAGTTTAGAATCTTTAGAACTTAATAACATTCGTATTAATGATTATGAAGGTTCTGCTACTGTCACATTCAAAGACTATGTGAGATATAACGTTGAAAAAGAACAATATGTGGCTTTAGAGCACGCGATCCCATTAGCCCTAGCGATTTCTGAACTTGTTGATGACACTCAATTCAGAGTGGAATTCGATGGCACAATTTCTTCCACCAAAGAAGGTGTTAACGATATCACTCTTGGTGGTGGTCTCCAATTCGATATCGAAGATGGATTCGGATATGGTAAAGCTGAAATTGTTGATAGAAAGAATTATTCTCATAGATTAGTCGCTGATATGAAAGATAAGAATGAAATCTTATTCACATACAACGAACAAATGAAAGGTAAAGTCAAATCACAAACATTCATCGACATCTTTGATGTTGTGAAAGAAGTGATGGATGAACCATCTGAACACTTTAATGAATTGTTTGGTTCTTTAATGGATCAAGCTAGTGTTATGCCTATCATGGAAATCATTAATGGTGATTATCAAAAGATTGCAAACTTACACATTATCTCTAACTTACAAGTTAAAGATGGTGAAATCAGTTTCACAGTCTCTTTGGCCCTCGTTGGATTAGAAGAAACATCTCTTGATATCAAATTAACTTATGATGAACACACGATTCATTCATTAGAAATTTCAAATCTTAACTTCGATGATTTAAACGTCAACCTTAAAGTTGAACTCAAAGAATTTGATCCTTCAAAAGAATCAGAAAGATTAAATCCAAACAATGATGAATTCTTAGACTTCTCTGATATCAAAGTCTTATTGCAACTCGGACTTAATTCTTCTAAATATAACTATTGGAAGTTTGCTTCTAAAGTTGACTTAGGATTTACCTTAATCACTGGTAAAGTTTATAACATCAAAGAAGTTCCATTCACTGTTGAGATTAGAAATGATCACGGCAAAGTTGATGTTGGTGTCTCATTTGATGACTTCCCAATCGTTAAGGTATTAGGCATTGCAATTAACCCAAATAAGAATTACTATTCAGCAGAAAATAGAAGTGTATACTTTGTATACTCTGATGGAAACTTCTATATCAAACGTACTGAATCAGTTAAAGATAAATTGATCTTTGGTACCCGTAGAAATTACACATTACTTGAAAAATGTGACACCGGTTACTTCATGGATAACATCCTCACCATCTTACTTGAAGATGTCTTATCCTTAGGTGACTTAATCACCGGCAGTGTGGAAAAGAGCGAAAACAACAAAGATGAAAATTACCAAATTCCTTATGAAAAGATTTTGAAGAATTTTAAATATGATAAGGATAATCAATTCTTCTTCATCTCTGCTGATGTTGGTGCTCTTGCAAATTCCAAAGAACTTAAAGATGTTGATTTATGGATTTACGATGATTTATCCACAAATGAATTAACAGGTCTTAAGGCTAACTTAGATATCAAAGTTGGTATTACAATCAAGATTGCTTTAGACTTAACACTTGCTGATCATCAAAAAGAAGCGACCGAAGATAATAAGATCGCAATTGTCGATACGCTTATTAATGACACCGCTTCATTAGCGATGAACACAAAGAGCGAAAAGCTTAGCTAATTATCAAAATAATTTAATTATTTGATTAATTGACTTATAATTGAGCCATACAAAGTGGCTCTTTTATATTGCTACAATGGAGACTTATATGAAATTAGTATCAATCGTTGTTCCTTTTTATAATGAAGAACCAATGGCTCCTCATTTCTTTTCAAAGTTGTATGAAGTGTTGGAACCTTTAAAACAATATCAATTTGAGATTGTTGCGGTCAATGATGGTTCAAAAGATAAAACTTTGGATATCTTAAAAGGCATTCAAAAAGAACATAAAGAAATTAGAATTGTTAACTTATCACGTAACTTTGGACATGAACCAGCAGTCGCTGCTGGACTTAGTGTTGCAAAAGGTGATGCAATTATTCCTATGGATGCAGATCTCCAAGATCCACCAGAAGTTATTCCTCTTTTATTAGAAAAGTGGGAAGAAGGCTATGACGTAGTGAACGCTAGAAGGAAACAAAGAAAGAAAGATTCCTTCATGAAGAAGACTACTGCTCAATTATTTTATAAGTTCATTCATAAACACTCTGGGAAAGTTAAAGTCCCACAAGATGTTGGACACTATAGACTTGTTTCAAGAAGAGTGCTAGATGAAGTATTAAAACTTGGTGAAATCACAAGAGTGTTCCGCGTTGAAGTTCCTTTTGTTGGTTTTAAAACCACCTTTGTGGATTATGCTAGACCAGAAAGGGAATTTGGCGAAACACATTATAACTATAAATCAATGTTAGATCTCGCAAGTGATTCTATCACTTCAACATCACCAAACTTATTAAGATTCATCCTTAAATTAACAGTGGCATTGGTTTGTTTGAATGCCTTAAATGGTGTTAGTTTATTAACATTTGCGATTCTCCATTGGACTAACGCTTTTAGAGGTATTGGTGAATTTGGACTTTGGATGTGGTTAATCATCTTTGTTTTGGTGCTTATGACCACGATTATTATGGGCTCATTATCCTTAATGGCGGAATATCAATCTAAGATGATGAAAGAAGTACAACATAGACCATTCTTTATCATTGATGAAATAATTGAATAATTTATGGATATTAAGAAACTATTAGAAACTTTAACCATTGAGCAAAAAGCTTCTTTGCTTTCTGGTGCTTCAATGATGAAGACAAAAGAAATTCCTGAACTAGGAATCGAAGCATTTAGAATGTCTGATGGCCCAAATGGTGTCAGAAGATTAGACCCAAATGATAATGGGGATTTTGGTGTCTCCGATCCATTACCTGCGACTGCCTTTCCTACTGGTTCAACCCTTGCGATGTCTTGGAATAAAGAACTCTTAAATCAAGTTGGAAAAGCCATTGCAAGAGAATGTAAATTCTTTGATGTTGATGCAATTTTAGGCCCATCAATGAACATTAAAAAGAACCCGTTATGCGGGAGAAATTTTGAATATTATTCTGAAGATCCATTTTTAACCTCTCGTTTAGCGGTTAATTATGTTTTAGGCGTGAGAAGTGAAAACGTTATTGCCACTCCAAAACACTTTGCTTGTAACAACAATGAAAAGTGGAGATATGTTGGTGACTCAATTGTTGATGAAAGAGCCTTAAGAGAAATCTATACTCGTGCATTCATGGATGTTGTTAAGGAAGCAAAACCAGGAATGATTATGACTGCTTACAATTCTATAAACGGACAATTTGCTTCTGAAAATAGCCATCTTCAACTCGATATTTTAAGAAAAGATTGGGGATTTGAGGGCATTTCTGTCACAGATTGGGGCGGTTTATTAGATAGAGAACGCGCTTTAGTTGCAGGAACAGATTTAGAAATGCCTGGCTGTATTCAAGAAAATATCGACCAAATTGTGGAAGCTTATAATGCAGGTAGAATATCTCTTGAAATGATTGATGCCTCAGTAAAAAGAATTTTAGAGGCCATTGAGCAAACCCATAAAAACAAAAAACCTGGTGAAGAAATATTTGAAGAACATGATCAACTTGCTGAAGTTGCCTCATTAGAATCAATCGTTCTTTTAAAGAATGATAATATCCTACCTTTATCTAAAGAAAAGAAGTATTTATGCATTGGTAAATACTTTAAAGAACCACGTTATCAAGGCGGTGGATCATCTTTATTAAACCCATATTATTTCACTACTCCAAAAGAGGCTTTTGAAGAATATGGAGTGAATTATAGATCTGAACTTGGATACGATGATTACGATGAGATTATTAAAGAAGAATTAGAATATTATGCTTTAGAGGATGCCCAAGATTATGATGCGATTTTATATTTCCTCGGGCAAAGTGATTTCTTTGAATCTGAAGGTTTTGATAGACCTCATATGAGGCTTCCAGATAATCAACTCCATCTATTGAAGAAAATAATGAAAACTGGAAAGCCAGTCGTCTTAATCCTCTTTGGTGGTTCACAAGTTGAACTTGAAAATATCGATGAAGTTTCTGGACTTGTTTATGTTGGACTTCCAGGCCAAGAAGGTGGAAGAGCTTTATATAAGGTTCTCTTTGGTGAAGTCGCTCCTTCTGGAAGAATGATGGAGACATGGGCATATCACTATGAAGACCATCCAACATCAAAAGAATTTATTAAAACTCCAATCGAAGTCTATAAAGAATCGATCTATGTTGGCTATCGCTACTTCGATGCGATGGATAAGAGAGTGAGATATCCATTTGGATATGGACTTTCATATACAAACTTCATTTACAAAAATCTAAAAGTCGAAGTGAAGAAAGATAGTCTTCTTGTTTCTTTCATAATTAAGAATGATGGAGATATGGATGCAAAAGATGTTCCTCAAATTTATATTGGAAAGACTGCTTCATCAACCTTTAGAGCAAAGAAAGAATTAAAAGGCTTTGAAAAAGTTTTAGTCAAAGCTCATGAAGAAAAAGAAGTTTCGATTGAGATTCCATTAAAACAATTAGAAATCTTTGATATCAACCTTGATAGATTTGTTTTAGAAGATGGTGAATATATCATCTATCTTGCTAAGAACGTCAATGAGGTAGTGGAGTCGACGAAGATTGACATTAAAGGTGAAAAACTTCCAAAGGAAGTTAATCCATTATTAGACGTCTATTATCAACATGATAAATTAGATCAAATTAAAAATGAAAACTTTGCGGCTTTACTAGGAAGAGAAATCCCAGTCTTTAAAGGATATAAGAAACCTTATGATAGAGAAGTTCCTATGTGCATGATGAAGGGATTCTTTTCAAGCATCTTAAAGAACCAAGCCAGAGCAGCAGGTTATAAGATGTTAAATAAAGGATTTAATCTTCCAGAGGGAAGAAAACGTCAAAGATATTTAGTGACAGGAAACATGGTTGAAAAATCAGTTTCATCTAACTGTGTTAGAAGTATTGTTAACTCTTCAGCTGGAGCGATGCCTCCATTAGGTGGGGAAGGTATGCTTGATATCGCAAATGGGCATCCTATCAAAGGCTTAAAGAAGTTTAATGCGAGCAAAAAGTTTTAAATAACAGTCATTTCAAAATAGTATTTTGCATGACTATTAATAAATAATCATCTATAATGATTTGTGAAAAAAGGACAGGTTACAAATAATATGCCATTAGTAAACACAATTGAAATGTTTAAAAAAGCTTATGAAGGTGGATATGCTATCGGTGCTTTTAACTGCAATAACATGGAAATCGTTCAAGCTATTACTGAAGCTGCAAAAGAATGCAACTCACCAGTTATTCTCCAAGTTTCATCTGGAGCAAGAAAATATGCTAAACCAGTTTATTTAAGGAAAATGGTTGAAGCTGCTGCAGAAGATACAGGATTACCAATCGTTCTTCACTTAGACCACGGTTCATCCTTTGAAATGTGTAAAGAATGTATCGATGATGGTTTCACAAGTGTCATGATCGATATGTCTTCAAAACCATTTGAAGAAAACATCGAAATCACAAGAAAAGTCGTCGAATACGCTCACGACACATCTAAACACCCATATGTTACCGTTGAAGCTGAACTCGGTACATTAGCTGGTATTGAAGATGATGTTAAAGTTGAACATGGTGCTGAATCATATACAAGACCAGAAGACGTTGAAGAATTTGTTCGTAGAACAGGTTGTGATAGCTTAGCAATCGCTATCGGAACAAGCCATGGTGCTTATAAGTTCAGACCAGAACAATGCACACGTGATCCAAAAACAGGAATTCTTTTACCTCCTCCATTAAGATTCGACATCTTAGAAGAAGTCAGTAAGAGACTCCCAGGATTCCCAATCGTCTTACACGGTTCATCCTCTGTTAACCAAGAATATGTCAAGATTATCAATGATAATGGTGGCAAACTTGTTGATGCAGTTGGTGTCCCAGAAGCTCAATTAAGACAAGCTGCAAGATTAGCAGTCTGTAAGATTAATATTGATAGTGACTTACGTTTAGCCATGACAGCCGGTATTCGTGAACACTTCAATCAACATCCAGAACACTTTGACCCACGTCAATATATTGGTGATGGAAGAGCCTATGTTAAACAACTTGTTAAACACAAGATCACAGAAGTCTTAGGCTCCAACGATAAAATCTAAATTCGTTAATTAAACAAACTCTTTTGAGTTTGTTTTTTTATAATCATAGGGGGAAACATTTATGAAATACAAATGTTCAAATTGTGGCCAAGTTTATGAAGGCCAACTAGAAAAGTGTCCAAAATGCGGAAGACATATGCAATACGGACAACCAGCTAAAGAAGAAGAGAAAAAACCAGCTCCTGTTCAACAAGCTGAACCAGCCCAACAACAACCAGCTCCAGAGGTAGCCCCAAAACAAGAATTAGCACCAGTTCAAGAAGAACAAGCTGTGGTGCCAGCTCCTGTTGAGGAACAACCACAAGAAGGTGAAAAAGTCTTAGCACTTAATTCCGTTTCCAAACACGATGGTAAATTAATCCAAGTTATTGGATGGTCACTTTTAGGTGGACTTCTCACAATTATTACCCTCGGTATCATGTATCCATGGGCCATTTGTAAATTGGTAGCATGGGATTGTAAACACACAATCATCAATGGTAGAAGACTTAGATTCACCGGTAAACCTGGGCAAATCATTGGTAAGAACATTCTTTGGATGTTATTAACTATTATTACCGCTGGTATCTTCGGTTTATGGGTCCCAATGAAGTGGAAGAGATGGATCACCGCTCGTATCCACTTTGCAGAGGAATAGTCTTTAAAAAATAATAAGAGTCCGCTCGGGCTCTTTATTTTTAATAAAATTAAAGTTAATATTTATGAAGTATGGGTATTAAAGGTTTTGAAAAATTCTCACTTTTAGATTATGACGATAAAGTATCCGCGACTTTATTCTTTTCAAACTGCAATATGAGATGTCCTTTCTGTCATAACTCATCTTTGGTTTTAGGAAAAGATGAAGCAGAAGATATTCCTTATGAGGATGTCATGGACTATTTAAGAAAAAGAAGAAATGTTGTCGACGCTGTCACTATTAGTGGTGGAGAACCAACTCTTGTTAAAAACCTTAAAGAATTCATCACTGAAATTAAAGAACTTGGATATCTAGTAAAACTAGACACGAATGGAACACACCCAGAAGTGGTTAAGGATTTGCTCGATAATAATCTTTTAGATTATATTGCAATGGATATCAAAAACAGTGAAGAAAAATACTCATTAACCGCTGGAAGAGTTATAGATATGGAAAAGATCAAAGAAACTATATCAATAATTATGAACAGCAAACTTGATTATGAATTTAGAACCACATTAATCAAAGAACATCATGATTTGAATGACATGAAAGGAATTCTTAAACTCATCAAAGGGGCAAAGAAGTATCGTCTTCAAAAATTCGTCGATCATGGAACCTGTATTGAAGATGGTTTACATGAAGTCGAAGAAAAAGTTGCCAAAGAATTCTTGGAAGTCTTTAAAGGCTCAATTGATGATGTCTCATTAAGAGGTTACTAAAGTTTATAATATAAAAACTATAAAGTTAATCGAACTTTTAGAAGGAGGAAAAAAGTATGGAATTAGTAAATGAAAAGAATGTCATTCTTCTCGATCATCCATTACTTAAACACAAAATTACTCAATTAAGAGACAAAAACACAAAGACCAATCAATTTCGTTTGATGGTCAAAGAAATAGCCATATTGGAAGGCTATGAAGCACTTCGCCATCTCCCAGTGAGAATGGTGGAAATTGAAACCCCAATTGAAAAAACAATTCAACCAGTTGTTGACCGTAAGAGATTATGCTTCGTCCCAATCTTAAGAGCGGGCTTAGGCATGGCGGATGGTATGGGAGATTTGGTCCCAGGCTCCACATTCGGTCACATCGGTTTATATAGAGATGAAGTTACACATCAACCTGTCGAATATTACTGTAAACTTCCTGATGATATCGAAGAAAAAGAAGTCTTTGTTATCGACCCAATGCTTGCGACCGGTGGATCTGCTATCGATGCAGTGAAGATGCTTAAAAAGCATGGGGCAAAAAACATTACATTCATTTGTATTATTGCTGCTCCAGAAGGTGTTGAAGCATTTAATAAAACATATCCAGAAATTCCACTTTATATCGGCGCCCTTGATAGATGCTTAAACGAAAATGCATACATCTGCCCAGGCTTAGGCGATTGTGGTGATAGAACATTTGGCACAGTGGTCAGAGGAGGAAACGAATAATGGCAGACAGAATTAAAATCATTGCCTTAAACGCAAACCAAGAAATGGCCCAATCTGTGGCTAATAGAATTAAGGCTGAACTTCTTCCAACCAAGATTATGCACTTCGCTGATGGAGAGATGCTTTTTGAAGCCTCAAAGTCATTTAGAGGAGACAATGTCTACATCATTCAATCAACATGTCCTCCAGTTACAGAGAGGTTAATGGAATTACTTCTTTGTATCGATGCATGCAAGAGAGCAAGCGCTAAATCAATCACTTGTATCATTCCATATTATGGATATGCAAGACAAGATAGAAAAGCTAAACCAAGACAACCAATTTCTGCTAAATTAGTGGCGGATTTACTGGAAACTGCCGGTATGAATCGTCTTGTTTGTACAGATTTACATACTTCTCAAATCGCTGGATTCTTCAATGTTCCTGTCGATGACGCTAACCCAATTCCACTCTTCTATAAGTACTTCTCAAAACTTAATTTAGAAGATATCGTCTGTGTTTCTCCTGACCATGGTGGGTTAGTAAGAACTTCCAAATTAGCCGAGAAATTTAACGCTCCTATCGCGGTTATTGATAAGAGAAGACCAGAACCAAATAAGGCTGAAATTATGTCTATCGTTGGTGATGTTAAAGATAAAACTTGTATCATTGTTGATGATATCGTTGATACTGCTGGAACACTTTGTGTCGCCATTGAAAAATTATATGAATTAGGAGCAAAGAAAGTTTATGCTGCTATTTCTCATGGAGTTCTTTCACATGACGCAGTTCAAAAGATTAACAATTCTAAACTTGAAAAACTTGTAATCACTGATTCCATTCCTCTTACAGAAGAAAAGAAATCAGATAAGATTGATGTTGTCTCACTTGCTCCACTTATTGGAAACATCATTGTCGCCTTAGAAGAAGGCACATCATTATTTGATGTTCACCAAAGATTCATTAAGGAAAATAACTAGTTATGGGAAAAATAATTTTAAGCCAAGAACAAATCCAAGAAATTTGTAAAAGACTAGGAAAAGAAATCTCCGACTTATTAAGAGAAGAAGAAAAAGTTCCTGTTCTTGTCGGTGTCCTTAAAGGATCAGTGAATTTCATGATGGATTTAATTAAATATATTGATATCCCTATTTTTACTGATTATATTCAAATCTCATCCTATGCCGGAACAAGATCTACTGGTCGTATTCAATTATTAAAAGATTTATCGTTTGAATGCACTGGTCGTTCTGTTGTCATTATCGAAGATGTTGTAGATACTGGTCGTTCGATGCATTATCTCATTCAACACGTAAAGACACACTCTCCAAAAAGAGTCTACGTCTGTTCTCTCTTTGATAAAAAACCAGCTAGAGTGGTGGATGTCCAAGTCGATTTTGTTGGTAAAGAATTAGAAGGAAATGATTTCTTAATCGGTTATGGTCTTGATTACAACGAACTCGAAAGAAATATCCCTTATGTCTATGGGGCTAGTAAAGAAGATGTTGAAAAGCTCGATAGCATAATTAAAAACGACGAAAAATAATCGTATATAGCAATAAAAAATGGCCTCTTTTAGTGAAGAAGAGGTCTTTTTTAATAATTTTAATCAAAGATTAATATAAAAAAATTAGCACTCACACTTGCAGAGTGCTAAAATTGGATTATAATGGAATTGTAAGGAGGACAAAAACTATGCAAATGAATCAAATGCCTGATTATGAAAATGATAAAGACGTCCTTCAGAAATTCGGAAGAAATATCAATGAAGAAGTTAAGAAGGGCAAAATTGACCCTGTTATAGGGAGAGATGAAGAAATTAGAAAAATCATCGAAATACTCGCACGTAAAACAAAGAATAACGTTATCTTACTAGGTGAACCTGGTGTTGGTAAAACCGCTATTCTTGAAGGTCTTGCGGAACGTATTGTTAAAGATGATGTTCCTGATATCTTAAAGGATAAAACCATCTATGAACTCGATATGGGTGCACTTGTTGCAGGTGCAAAATATCGTGGTGAGTTTGAGGAAAGACTCAAAGCTGTCCTTAATAAGATTAAGGAATCAGAAGGAAAGATCATTCTTTTCATCGATGAAATTCATTTAATTGTGGGTGCTGGTAGAACTGATGGCGCACTTGATGCTTCTAATATGCTTAAACCAATGCTTGCTAGAGGTGAAATCGATTGTATCGGTGCAACTACTTTAAATGAATATAGACAATATATTGAAAAGGATAGAGCCCTTGAAAGAAGATTCCAACCTGTTTTGATTAACGAACCAAGCGTGGAAGATACAATTACAATTTTAAGAGGTCTAAAGAACAGATTTGAGACATATCATGGTGTTAAAATCACTGATAACGCTTTGATCGCTGCGGCGACATTATCAAATAGATATTTAACATCTAGATTCCTTCCTGATAAGGCTATCGACTTGGTGGATGAAGCCTGTGCTTCTATTAAAGTGGAGATTTCATCTATGCCAAGTGAACTCGATAATCTTGAAAGACGTATTAGACAACTTGAAATTGAAAAAGCTGCTCTTTCAAAAGAATCTGATGACGCTTCTAAAAAACGTTTGAATGACGTTAATGAAGAACTCAGCGGTCTTAAAAAACAAGATGAAGAGTTAACAAAGAAATGGAAACAAGAGAAAGAACAAATCTCTAACGCCAAAGGTATCAAAGAAAAACTTCAACAAGCAAAGTTTGATCTTGATATTGCCTTATCTCGTTCTGAATATCAAAAAGCTGGTGAACTTCAATATAAGATTATTCCTGAACTCGAGAATAAACTTAAGAACCTCGATGTAAATGAGAATAGTGAAAGACTTATTTCTGAAGTTGTTGACGAAGAAGAAATCGCCAAGATTATTTCAAAGATGACAAACATTCCTCTATCAAAGATAGAGAAAGGTGATAGAGAAAAGGTTTTGGATTTAAAGAAAACCCTTTCTAAGAGAGTCATTGGACAAGATGAAGCTCTTTCATTAGTGAGCAACGCGATTCTCCGTCAAAGAGCCGGAATTAAAGATGCCAGAAGACCAATTGGATCATTTATGTTCTTAGGTCCTACTGGTGTTGGTAAAACCGAAGTCGCTAAAGCACTGGCAGAATCCTTGTTCGATTCAGAAAGTCATATCATTAGAATTGATATGTCTGAATATATGGAGAAATACTCGACATCAAGACTTATTGGTGCCCCTCCAGGATATGTCGGATATGAAGAAGGTGGCCAACTTACTGAAGCCGTAAGAAGAAATCCATATTCAATCGTCTTATTCGATGAAATTGAAAAAGCTCACCCAGAAGTCTTTAACCTTTTGCTTCAAGTTCTTGATGATGGAAGATTAACAGATTCACAAGGAAGAGTTGTGGACTTTAGAAATACAATTATCATCATGACTTCAAACCTTGGTAGTGAATATCTTTTAAATAATGAAAGAGAAAAAGTTGATGCTTTATTACATCAAACATTCAAGCCAGAGTTCTTAAACCGTATCGATGAAATTGTCTACTTCTTACCTTTAGGTAAAGAGACACAAAGAAAGATTGTTGATAAGATGCTTAACGATCTTAATAAGAGACTTCAAGAATCTTATTATTCATTCGAATTCTCTGATGCTTTGAAAGATTATATCCTTGATAGGTCATTCTCTATGACATATGGGGCAAGACCAATTAAGAGATTTATTCAAAACAATGTTGAGACCTTGCTCGCAAACGAAATTGTTCAAGGCAATATCGATACAAAACATAAATACCTTGTTGATTACAAAGACAAAGTCTTTATCAAAGAATTATAATCAAAACACCACTCAAATGAGTGGTGTTATTTTTTATAGTAACTGCATTACTGCATTCAATGCGAAACTCACCAGGAAGAGGCTAGCAATAACTCCGATTACTGGTGGGATTTCTTTTGCTCTTCTTGAGAATATAAGAATGAGACAATATATTATTAAAGCCACACCGATACCGTTAGAAATGGAATATGTTAGAACTGCGAAGGCGACGCCAAATATTGCAGTGAAGATATTGACTGGATCTTTATAGTTAATACCTTTAAAGGCTCCAATAACAATTGTTATACCAACAAGTACGAGGGCTGAGACAGTAACACTTCCGGCAGTAAAGATGGAGAAGATTGGATAAATAAAGACACTTAAGAAGAATAAGATAGCACTGACAGCGGCGGCTAAACCGGTTCTAGCACCTAAAGAAACACCGACATTGCTTTCAGCAAATGATGTAACAGTGGAGGTGCCAAGTGGAGCACAGATAAGTGCGCCTGTAGCGTCTGCAAGAACAGCTTTTCTATAATTCTTCATCTCACCATTTTCATCGATTAAACCAGTTTTATCACCGATAGAAATTAATGTTGCAGTGGTATCAAATAAACCAACAAAGATAAGTGAGAATATAGCTACATATGAGGCAGGTGTAGTGACGACATGTAAAATATCATCTCTAAAGTTAGCCCCTGTATAATCTTCAGTTAATAAACCAAACATAAAGACTTTCTTCATCTCACCAACTTCAAGTCCAAATTTTAATGATGAATCATACCATGGTGGAATAGGTAAGAATGCTTGTGCACCGGTAATAGGATTATTCTCACCAAAGTTATAAACCCAACCAGCCTCGGTAGAAATTAATAAACCATTCTCTTTGAGAATAATAGAAACCACTAAACCAACGACTGCGGCAAACAAAACTGAAATTGGGATAGCAAGAGTGGATATCATTTTACGTTTTGAGAAGGTGAGACCAACTCCTAAACATATGGCGAGTAAACCCACAAGAACAGCAGGGTTAAGCAAGTTACCCATGGATACAAGTGTGGATGGATGAGGGGCAACAATGCCTGAGTTCTTTAAACCAACAAATAAGATGAATGATCCTAAAGCAGCAGAAATTACACATTTCAGATCTTTAGGAATAGATTCGATAATAAGTTTTCTCACTGGAGTTAATGAGAAGACAAAGAATATGAGACCAGAGATTGTTAAGAGAATTAATTTTTGTTGCCAACTAGTAAATAAAGCATTTGATAAAGTGTAGGCAACAAAAGCATTAAGACCCATACCTGTGGAAAGGACAATTGGGTACTTGGCATCGAGGGCCATAATCATTGTTACAAGGAACGAAACAAGAGCGGTCATGGTGAAAACACCAACTCTTGACATGCCCATAGAGCTGAGGATTGAGGCATTAAGTGGTAGGATATAACACATTGCGATAAATGTGACTAAACCACCTATTATTTCAGTTTTAAGTGAACTGCCTTTTTCTTTATAATGGAAAAATTTATCCAAGAAATTCATAGGTTTTTCTCCAATATTTGTCTTAATTGTTCTTTTTCTTCTTCGCTTAATCTTGCGGCGTTAATGGTATTTAATGCGATTGTATGTAGGTCATCATCTGATAAACCCATATCATTTTGAAGATGTGCATATTCATCTTTTAAAGTGACATTTGAAACAGTTGGATCATCTGTTGATAAGGTCACGATTATACCCCTATCAAGGTATTGCTTTATTGGCATTTCTTGATAATTCTTGATAGCCTTTGTATCAATATTTGAAGTTGGACACATCTCTAAAGGAATCTTGTGTTCGATTAAATATTTCATCACTTCTTCATCTTGATAAGAATGGGTTCCATGGCCAATTCTCACCGCTCCATTATCAAGAGCTATTTTAACTGAGCCAGCACCTAAGGCTTCTCCAGCGTGATTAGTGAAGGGAATATTATAACCATTAATGATTTTAAATTCATCAAGATAAATATCATTTGGCCATAAGGCTTCTGCTCCAGCAAAGTCTAATAAGACTACCCCGTGATTTAAATATCTTCTGGCTACTTCAATAGTTTCAAGATTCTTTTCTTTTGAAGCACCTCTCATTAAACAAAGGATAAGATTCGATTTGATGCCATATAATTCTTCACCCATTCTTAGGACATTGATAAGAATAATAACGACTTCTTCTTGAGTTAATTTTCCTTGAGTGGATAGTTGAGGAGCCATTCTAATTTCAACATATTTGATGCCATCTTCACTTAATCTTTTTAGAAGATCTAATGTGCATGTTCTTAAACCAAATTCTGTTTGAAGAGCAAGATTAGGAATATCAAATTTTTCTAAATATTCATTTAGCGATTGGCAATTCTTTGGAACAACTAAATACTTATTTAGTTCCTCCTCATCAAAAGTTGGAAGATCAAAACCTTCTTTTTTTGCAACTTCAATAATTGCCTTGCTTGATAAAGCACCATCAAGATGGAGATGGAGTTCGACTAGAGCATATTTTCTATATTTTTCGTTCATATTAAAACCAAAAATATCTTATCATATATATCGTAAAGATATAATAGTTGGTGATGCAATTTATGAAAAAACTTACAAAGGGCAATATTGTTTACTTAATCATCCTTTCAGTTTTAGGAGCTTTAAATCTTGTGATCTTGATGTTCCTTTTAGACATGTTCAATTTAAAAGTGTGGGGCATCGTGCTCGGATTTGTTATCTACGCACTGATGATTGCGGGATTTGTACTCTTACTAAAAAAGAGATGGTTCTTTAAACTTGCTAACGGCCTCGCCGGATTATTATTGCTTGTCTTATTGTTTAACATCTCTGGTCCTACTAGTTCAAGAGTGAGAGCGGTTGATTATAAAAATCCGACCAAATCAGACATTGTCGAAGTTGAAGGTGGCAAAATTCAAGGTGTTTTAAATAAAGAACAAAACGTTGAAATATATACAGGTATTCCATATGCGAAAGCCCCAGTGGGTGAATTAAGATGGAAAGAACCTCAAGATGTTGTTCCTTGGGATGGAGTAAAAGATTGTTCTTATTTTGCCCCAAAAGCAATGCAACCTTTATCAAATCAATTCTTTGATTCAGGAACGCAGTTAGTTTTAGAAAAAGGCTGGAACATCGATTATCGATCACATGATATAGAAGCAAGAAGTGAAGACTGTTTATATTTAAACGTCTTTAAACCAAAGAATGCCTTGCCAAACACCCCGGTGTTAGTGTTTTATCATGGTGGTTCATTGATGCGTGGATCAACATCATCTATGGATTATAACGGCACTGAACTCGCGAAAAGAGGAATTATCTTTGTTTCTGTTGCTTACCGTGTTGGTGTCTTTGGATACTTTGCTCACGAAGAATTAAAAGCGGAATCACCAAACCACACGACTGGTGTTTATGGTCTTTTAGACCAAATTAAAGGACTAAAATGGGTCAATGATAACATTGGTAAGTTTAATGGCAATAAAGATAACATCACAATCGCTGGTGAATCCGCAGGATCATCATCTGTTAGTGCGATTTGTGCTTCACCGTTAGCCAAAGGCTTATTTAGAAAAGCCATTGGTGAATCTTCAAGTGTAGCAACTCTTACCCCTCCACATACTTATAGAACATTGGATAAAGCTCTTAAAATGGGCAAAGATATTCAAGAAGAGTTCAAGTGTTCTTCTGTAGAAGAATTAAGAAAGATTCCTGCCACTAAGTTAGTAAATACAAAATATGAAAACAATTCATTATGTGTTGATGGTTATGCCTTACCAAAATCGCCTTATGAAATTTATAAGGCACATGAAAATAATGAAGAAATCTTATTAAATGGTGCGAATGCGAATGAGGCTGAAGCCTTTACCATTCCAATGTTCTTAGTCAGTGGACAACCAAACAAGAGCAACTGGAAATCAAGATTGAAAGCAGTGTTTGGCAATCTCACTGATAAGTTATTAGCGTTATATCCAGATGTTAAGACTGATGGTGATGCTTATAGAGCCTTTAATGAAATTATCTCAACCTATTGGTTTGTTTATCCACATCAAGCCTGGAGTAAACTCGCTGAAGAAAACGGAGAACCAGTTTATCGTTATGTCTTTACAAAGACTAATGGCTATATGTCAACATGGCATAGTGGAGAAATGATCTATGCTTATAACAATATTAAGAACTCGAAATATCAATATCGTTATAATCAATCAGATTATGACTTATCTGATACGATGGCCTCTTACTGGGTTAACTTTGTTAAGAATGATGATCCAAGTATTGGCGATTCAGTTCCAAGTTGGCCAGAGTGGCATTCAAGTCAAAATAAAGTTCAAGAGCTTGGAAAGAATGTTTCTCAAATCGATGATCCGTTCGCAAGATTGTATTCATTCTTTGAAGAATTTGAACAATATAAAGTAGAACATCCAAACGAATAATAGGGCTTAGTTAATAAGCTCTTTTATTTTGCCTTTGACAAGTATATTTAATAAAAATATAATAGTTTTACAAATTGATAATCGTTCTCAAATTATGAAATACAAAACGAAACAAAAACAAACAATATTAGATCTCTTTAAAGACAATGAAGATAGACATCTCACTGTTGAAGAAATAAAAACGCTTTTGGATGAAAAAGGCGAGAATGTTTCTATTGCCACAATTTATCGTAGAGTTGATGAACTCGCTCAAGAAGGTTTGATTCAAAAGATAGTTTTCGACAATACTTCAAAGGCCTGTTATCAAATTAAATCACACGATGATTGCATGAATCATTTCCACCTCATTTGTGAGAAATGTGGGAAGTTAATTCACATGGATTGTGATGAGGTCGAACACATCGTTAATCACATATCAAAAGATCACAATTTTAAGGTTAACAAATCAAGGGTTAGTTTCTACGGTATTTGTGAAGATTGTAGAGGAAATAAATAATGACTTTGGAGCTAGCCTTAGACATATTTTTAGATGCATTAAAAGACAGTGCGCTTGTCCTTCTTTTTGTCTTTATCTTTGAATTTATCTTTTCCTTTATAAAAATCAAAATGAAGGAAATTTTAGAGAAAAATAGAAGAATTGCACCTCTTTTTGGTGCTTTATTTGGATTGATTCCTCAATGCGGAACCTCAGTATTAGGAGCGGATCTCTATATTGGTAGGCACATCACAATTGGAACGATTGTTGCTATATTCTTATCATGTTCTGATGAGGCTATTCCTTTATTGTTATCTTCAGGGTCAAAAGTGGCATTAGCAATATTACCACTTGTAGGTTTAAAATTTGTCATAGGTTTTGTCATTGGTTTCCTTATTGATTTAATCTATGCAAAACAAGAATTACATCTTGAAGAAGAAGTGAATGTTGATGAATGCCATCACGCTCATATTCATGCTCATCATCATGAAGAAAATGAGGAAGAAGAACATCATAAAGAAAGCGCTTTCCATGAACACTTTATTCATCCATTGCTTCACTCCCTTGAACTATTTGCTTATGTTTTAGCAGTCAACTTATTCTTTGGTTTTTTAATTGGATTTATTGGAGAAGAAACATTCTCTAGTTTTATTAGTTCAAACAGATATCTTGCTCCATTGTTCTCAACCATTATTGGTGTGATTCCTAACTGTGCTTCATCAGTGGTTATTTCTGAATTGTTCATTAACGGGCATCTTTCATTTGGTGCGCTTCTATCTGGACTTTTAATGAATGCTGGTCTTGGTTTGATGGTATTACTAAAGAACAAGAAAACAATTAAGTCCGCCTTTGTGATTTTAGGCATTTGTTTCTTTGTCTCCTTATTATTTGGCTATTTAACTTGCTTAATTGTCGGGTTTTAATAATTAAAAAGCAGTAATTATTTTTATAAAGATGTGCTAATATGTCCTTGTTAAAGAGGACTTTTTCTATGAAAAAAACATTATTGATTCTATGTTCCTCATTACTAGTGTTGACTGGATGTAATAAGTCATCTAAAAAAGTTGAACCTATTACAGCAGTTATTCTACAAAGTAACAACGTTACTTTAAATGTTGGGGATCGCTACAAACTTAATGTCACGCTTACTGGTGGTGACGAGAATAGTAAAATTTATTACTATTCAATGAATCCTAAGATTGCTGCTATTAACTCTCAAGGTTATATCACAGCGGTGGCTAAGGGTGAAACAAATATCCTTGTTCACGCTAATGATATTGAACAAGTTTGCCATGTTAGAGTTTCAACTCCTGTCGTTGATAATGTTTTAGTTAGAAATGGTTCCGTCATTTTGTCCTTTGATGGTGGAGACTATATAGAAAGTAGAACCTTTAACTCTCCTCTTGAACTCGCTTATACCGCTAGAGATGGTCTTCTTGTTTATAGAGAGAATAATGAATTCATTGCTAACACAGATGTTTTAAAAACAACTGTAACTGAAAATAAGGCTCAGCAGATTAGAAACAATGTTAGCTATATGAGTTTTGTCACTAACTTTAGAGATTCTGAATATGGAGTTTTGCTCGATGATGATAGAAGCGGAGAAGAAAGAGCCTTTGCTGCTCACTTCCAAGCTTTGGAGAAAAAGATTTCTGAAATGAGTGATGATGAACTTCTCACATATTCAGAAGAACATAATGAAAACTTCTTCTCATATTATGGGGAAGACATTCGTTCGACTGGTGGATATGTGTCTAAAGACACATTAACATTCTATGAAGAAGAATTAGAAGATAAAGAAGAAAGTGTCAATACTCTTGATTTAATCAAGGCTATCATCTCACTTATTCAAAGAATAGACTTTGAAAATAATGAATTAGAAAAGATTGACTACATTGGACTACTTTCTCAAATGTCTGATGGTGATCTTATTTCTGAAGAAACTAATGCCACTTTGTCCGCGATTGGAAATACTTTAGCCGTCATTCTTGGCGGAGTTGATGTGAAGAAAGAATCTTATGTTAAGAATTCAAAAGATTATGTCAATCTTGATTTCACCTTTAATGACACCGCAAAGAAAGCAGCGATGAGAGTGGTTCTTGGGATGTTGGGCCTTCCAACAATTATGTCTAATTTATTTGATATGGTGAACATCGGAAATGTTGGTTCAAAAGTTACTTTGTACCGTGGCGATGATGGACATACACATATCGCCGGCTTTGAATTCTATGGTAAAGGTCAAGCCTCTGAAGACGCTAAAGAAATCGGTGTCCATGCTCAAATTAATATCGACGAAAATGCTAGGGAAGATAATAACCTATTTAAGACAGTGGATGCTAGAAACTATAGATTAAGAAATGATGCTTCAATTTTTGATAAGTTCTATGCGAAATTGAACTACTTAATTGACTATTCAAATTTAGGCTTTAGAAGAAATGAAATCTCAATTGCAAAAGACTCTATTGCTTTATATGAAGAAGCCTTAAGTCAATATCAATCATTACCTGATTCTGTTAAAGGAATGCTTGAAGGTGGCTATGATGAACTCAAGATTCAAAACGAGTTATTGAAAATTAAAAATTCAGTCAATGACATAGTCAATTCTTTAGATTTCTCCACGATTGATACAGTGGATAAGGTTATTGAAGCTTTAGAAGATATCATTGAATATAAAGATTGGGATCTTCGTTTAAAAGAAGAAAATGAAAACCATTATAATTCAGTAAAGAACATTCAAAATAGTTTCTTAGAAGCTTTCTCAAATAGACTTGATGCCTTCAAATTAAACGCTGAAAGTGTGAAAGAGAATAATGACAAAACTGCGGTTGTTAATCTCATCGATGAATATTCATCAATTATAACCTTCTATCAAGACTTTGTTGGAACACTTGTTATCCCAGCAAAATACTCAAAGAGAAACTTCGTTGGTGAACTCTCAGATTACTTTGATAGCTTTGAAGAAATGCTTGTTTCAAAGGGAACTGAATTAAATGAATTAACAAGATTATCCACAGATTGTTTTGTGAGATATGTTGAACTAATTCAAGATGATACAGATTTATTTGAACAACTCCTTAATCTCTCACTTCTCAACAAATGTATCGATGGATATTCAAATTCAATTCTTGGAATTAGACGTTCTCAAGAAGCAGGTTCTCTTGAATTAAGAACAAAACTTAATCTCAATACGGAAACTAGAGAAAAGATAGTTAACGCTTCTAACACTTATCAAAACAACATGTATGATGAGTTAATGAATTTATTTAAAGAACTTGTTAAGGCCGAAGGAAGTGAAGAAATTACTGCTAAGAAAGCAGCATTTAACGCTCAAGCATTAGTGGTTCAAGCAAAACTATTAGAAGTGAATGCATGTGAAACCGCAATGTATGGATATCGCGTTAGCGATGCTTCTATTCAAAACAAAATCAATGCCTTAATTGATATGGCTAAAGACATTGAATAATTAGCCTAAAAAATGCTATAGAGTCCGTTCATCGGGCTCTTTTTATTATTTAATCTAAATAAAATAATGCACACGTTTTATTTTATGTGTAAAATATTAAAGGTTACTTTAACTACTTAGGAGATAATATTATGGCTCGTTTTGACTCGTCAAACATTAGGAACGTTGCTTTTTTAGGCCACCAAGGTTCCGGTAAGACTTCATTAGTTGAAGCCCTTGCTTTTGTTAGTGGCTTAACCACCCAAAAAGGTGAAGTTGAAAAGAAAAACACATTAAGCGATTACACAGCTGATGAACAAAGAAGACAAATGTCCATTCAAACCGCTGTTGTCCCAATCGTTTATAAAGACCACAAGATCAACTTAATTGATATTCCTGGTAACGATGATTTCGTTGGTGAAGCCATTGGTGTCACCCGTGTTGTCAAAGGTGCAGTTCTTGTCATCGATGGTTCTGTCGGTGTTCAAATGACCACAATCAAACACTGGAATACAATTAGAAGAAGAGGAATCCCAGCTTTCATCTTTGTTAACAAACTTGAAAAAGATGGTGCTAACTTCGATGAAGTTTTAGAAGAAATTAGAACAAAACTTGGTAAAGAAGCTATTCCATTCTGCTATCCATTAGGCCATGGCAATTCATTTGATGGTTATGTCAACGTTGTTGACATGAACGCTGTCAAAGATGATGGAAAGAACCTTGTTTCCGAAGAATTATTCGGTGATAAGAAAGCTAAAGTTGATAGTTTACACGATGCAATTCTTGAAGCAGTTGCTGGTACATCTGATGAATTACTCGAAAAATACTTTGGTGGAGAAGAACTTTCCATAGAAGAAATCCATGGTGGATTAAGAACTGGTGTTCTTTCTGGCGAATTAGTTCCTGTCTTAGTCGGTTCTGCATTAAAGAACGTTGGCTTACGCACAATGCTCGATATGTTTATCGATTATTTACCAAACCCAGCTGACTTAAAACCATTAGAAGCCACAGATGAATCTGGTAATATCGTTGAAAGAAAATCATCCGTTGATGAACCATTCTCAGCTTATGTCTTCAAAACAGTGTGCGATCCATACGCTGGTGTTATTAACTTAATTAAAGTTAATTCTGGTTCCTTAAAAGTCGGTGAAGAAGTTTATGTCAATGGTTCAACACAACGTGTTGGCGCACTCTATTCTATGTGCGGTAAGAACTTAAATGCTATCCCAGAAATCTTTGCTGGTGATATCGGCGCAGTTACCCGTATGGAAGGTGTTGCTTCCACAATGACATTATGCTCACCAAAATCAGTCATTACATATAAGCCTGTTAAATATCCAACCGCTGTCTTATTCAGAGCTATCGTCTTAAAGAACAAAAACGATGAAGCAAAGATTGGACCAGCTTTAGCAAAAATTCAACTCGAAGACCCAACCATCGAAGTGAAGAGAAATAATGAAACAAAGCAATTATTACTCGGTGGTGTTTCTAATTCACAATTAGATTACGTCTTAGAAAAACTTAAAAACTTATACAAGATTGATGTCGCTACAGAAGAAATGAAAATCGTCTATCGTGAATCAATCAAAGCCACAGGTCAAGCCATTGGTCGTTATGTCAAACAATCCGGTGGTAGTGGATTCTATGGTGTTGTCGATATGAGATTTGAACCAGCTGAAGAAAACTGCTTTGCAGAAGAAGTCTTCGGTGGTGCTGTTCCTAAAAACTACTTCCCAGCAGTTGAAAAAGGTTTCTTTGAAGCTGTTAAAACTGGACCACTTGCTGGTTTCCCAGTCATAGGTGTTAAAGCCGTCTTAGTCGATGGTAAATATCACCCAGTTGATTCCAACGAAGCCGCCTTCAAGATGGCTGCCATCTTAGCCTTCAAAGAAGCATATCCAAAATGTAAACCAATTATTCTTGAACCAATCATGAAGATTACCGTTAATGTTGAATCCAAATATACCGGTGATGTCATGTCTGACCTCAACACAAGAAGAGCAAGAATTCAAAACATGGTTGAAGGCGAACACGGAACTCAAGAAATTGAAGCTTTAATTCCTGAAGCCGAAATCATTGATTACGCCACACAACTTAAATCCATTACACAAGCTTCTGGTTACTTTAATAGAGAATTCTATAGTTACGAAGAAGTCCCACAATACCTCGTGGATAAAGTTGTTAAAGAAAACAAGATTAACAACAACTAATCAATAAAATAAAGAGGTCTTTGACCTCTTTTTATTCCTAAGGAGATAATTATGTTAAAACTATTTGTCGATAGCGATTCCGATGTCGTCCCAAGCGAACTAAAAGAATTAGATATCAAAATGATTTCTATGCCTTACATCATTGATGGAGTGACATATTTCCCATTCAAAGATAGCGATGAATTTGATTACAAAGCTTTCTATAATTCATTAAGAAAAGGCGTCATGCCATCAACATGTGCATTAAGTCCACTCGACTACATCAACTACTTTGAACCAGTCTTTAAAAATGGAGATGACATTATTTATGTTCACTTTTCAACCGCGATGACTGGAACATTTAATGCGATGAATATCGCTCTTCAAGAGCTCAAAGAAAAATACCCAGAAAGAAAATTCTGGGAAGTTGACCTTAAAGGTATTACCATCAACGCTTATATCCAGGTCCTTGAAGCTATTGATTTATATAAAGCCGGTAAGAGTGGCCCAGAAATGGTTGAAGCCTTAGAGGCTGAAGTCGATCACTGGGCGACATATTTCTATGCTTCAGATTTAAGATTCTTCGCTAGAAGTGGAAGAGTCTCTAACTTCAAAGCCATCATGGGCACCATCATTGGTTTGCACCCAATTCTTAATATGGCCGCTACTGGAATGATGGGTTCTGTTGATAAAGCTAGAGGTAGAAAAGGAACCCTCTTAAAGATCGTTGATTATATGAAAAAACTTGGTGATGATGTCCAAGGTCATAGAATCGTTATTGGTCATTCAGACGCCATGGATGAAGTTAATGAATTGATTGGCTACATCAAAAAAGAATATGGCGATAACCTCGATATCAAGATTGTCAATGTTAACCCTACAGCAGGTTCACACTGCGGCCCTGGTAACGTTGGTGTTGCCTTCCACGCAAAACAAAGATAATTATGAAAATACCTCACAAAATAGGTGTATTTAAGAGATTTTTAAGCGAAAAGACCACAATGAAGTATGGCTATTACTTCGATGGTCTTTTTGACCTACCTTTCCATAAAGATAAAAGGCATATTCGAGTGTGGTTACCAGAAGATTATGACTTTGATGACCCTTCAAAAAGATTCCCTGTTATCTATTTTAGTGATGGTCAAAATTTGGTTGATAGATACCTTGCTGCCTATGGTGAATGGGAACTTGATAGAACCGCTCATAAATTAAAAAGAGAAGGATATTCAAGCTTCATCGCTGTTGGTATTGATTGTCCAATAATTCCTGATGATCGTTCGAATGAACTCAATCCTCCATATCCTCCAAATATTCCATCAGCAAGAAGAAGAATTAATCATCCTCACGCTGATAAATATATCGACTATATTGTCGGAACATTAAAGCCTCTTATCGATAAATTATTCTTTACAATGAAAGAGAAAGAAGCAACCGGCATCGGCGGTTCTTCAATGGGTGGGATTATGGCGTTTTATGCTTATATCTACCGTCCAGATGTTTTTGGATATTCACTATCTTTCTCTCCAGCGTTCTTCTTCTACCATAAGAGAAACTGGTTTAAGATTTTAGATAAATACGATATCAATCCAGAGAAAAATGGAAAGCTATTCCTCTATGTTGGCGGTAAGGATTTTGAAAAAGTTTTTGTCAAAAGAACGCTTGAAACCTTCCATTATTTAGAGGATAGAGGCTTTGATCAAGAAAACCTCGGCCTTATCTTCGATTCAAGGGAACCACATCATGAAAAAGCCTGGGCAAAATATCTTCCAGAAGCCTTAAAACTTTGGCTTAAATAAATATTTGTTAAGCATTTCACTATCTTAATATGGTGAAATGTTTTATTATATTCTCGTTACGAAAGTAAGAAGAAAGGAGAATTCTTTATGTATCGTAAAAATGCTTGGAAAAAATATCAAGATAAACAAGTCATTATGGATTTTGCAGAAGGATATAAGAATTTTATCTCATTATGTAAGACTGAAAGACTTGCAACTAGAGAAGCCGTAAGACAACTCGAAGAAAAAGGCTTTGTTAATGGTCAAAATGTTAAATCCATTAAAGCCGGTGACAAATTATATTTTGTTAACAGAAACAAAAACGTCTGTGCCTTCGTTATTGGTAAAAAACCATTAGTGGAAGGACTTAGAATCTTAGGAGCTCATATCGACTCCCCAAGATTAGACTTAAAGGAACACCCAGTTTATGAAAACACTGGTTTCGCTTTAGGTGACACTCACTACTATGGTGGTGTGAAAAAATATCAATGGACAACCATTCCTCTTGCTTTACATGGTGTCATCATTAAGAAAGATGGAACATCTGTTGAAGTGAACATTGGTGAAGATCCAAAAGATCCAGTTGTTGGTATTACTGATTTATTAATTCACCTCTCACAAGATCAAATGTCTAAAACATTAGCCCACGCGATCGAAGGTGAGAACTTAGATATTTCCTTAGGAAATATGCCACTTGAAGGCGAAGAAAAAGACGCTGTGAAGGCTAACGTCTTAAAGATCTTAAAAGACAAATATGATGTTGAAGAAGAAGATTTAATCTCTTCTGAAATTGAAGTGGTTCCAGCTGGACCAGCCCGTGATTATGGTTTAGATAGAAGTATGATCGCTGGTTATGGACACGATGATAGAGTGTGTGCTTATACCTCACTTCAAGCCATCTTAAGTGTTGATAAAGTTGAATACACATCTTGCTGTATCTTAGTGGATAAAGAAGAAATTGGTTCTGTCGGTGCAACCGGTGCTCAATCATTATTCTTTGAAAACACCATTCTCAGATTAGCAGCATTAGCTGGTGAAGATCGCCCAATGCTCGCAACCAGAACAATCTTTGAAAATTCAAAGATGTTATCCAGCGATGTCTCTGCTGGTTACGACCCATTATATGCTTATGTCAATGATCCAAAGAACGCTGCCTATTTCGGTGAAGGTTTAGTCTTTAATAAATATACCGGAAGCCGTGGTAAGAGTGGTTCTAACGATTCCAACCCAGAATATTATGCTTGGATTAGAAGAATTATGGATGAAAACGATATCAACTGGCAAAACGCTGAACTTGGTAAAGTTGACCAAGGTGGCGGTGGCACAATCGCATACATTTTAGGTAACTACAATATGAATGTTATCGATGCTGGTATCGCTGTTCATAATATGCATGCCCCTATGGAAATTGTTTCCAAAGTCGACGTCTATGAAGCATATCGTGGATATATTGCTTTCTTAACAAAATAATGGAGTTATTATATTCGTTAATTGATGATCAATACCCTGACAATGGTTATAACCACACAAGGCCCATTGTCAGGGCTATTATTTATAATAGTCAAAGAGAAATAGCTTTGATTCACATTTTATGTGACGACATTTTTGGACATCGTGATTATTTAGAAACTCCAGGTGGTGGAGTAGAAAATAATGAAGATTTAATCACTGCACTCAAGAGAGAATTAAGAGAAGAAGTCGGAGCTGAAATTACCGACATTGTAGAAATTGGAGAAGTTATAGACTTCTATAATTTATTGAATAGAAAAAATGACCAGTTCTATTTCTTGTGTAAACTAGAAAAACTTCATGAGAGGCACATCACTAATTACGAAAAGAAATTGCTCTTTGAAGTTAAGTGGATTCCAATAGACACTGCTATCAAAATGGTAGAAGAAACTAAAAGAACAAAAATTGCCACATTAGTGATAAATAGAGAACTTCCAATCTTAAAGATTGCAAAAGAAATGTTAGACCTAAAAGAGTTGTGATATTTACTTTGACAAAATATTAAATATTATCTATATTATTAAAGCAACCTTATGGCGGCTGTGGTGAAGGGGTTAACACACCTGGCTGTGAACCAGGCATTCGCCAGTTCAATTCTGGTCAGCCGCCCCATTCTAGAAAAAATCATCGGTAAAATCCGATGTTTTTTTAACATCTCATACATATGTATATAATCCCATGGTAAAATATTTATATAAAATAAATACAGGTAACAATAATGCAATTCAAACACACACATAGATTAGGATTTCTTTTAGGAGCAGTTGATTTTTGTACAGCAGGATTATTCTTTCTTTTATACATGCCTTTATCTGTTTCGCCAGAAGTAGATTACATTTTAAAAAAGAAAACACAACCTTATTACATCGCCTATTTAATCGGGATTCCAACTCTATTTATCTACACTTTAGTGTGGATGGCAAATGTCTGTGAAGATATTAAAAATAAAGCGATTGAAATGAATATTAAGCCTCATACTTCGTGGAAACATATGTTCTGGTGGAACGTTCTTGGAATATTTGTTCTTGTTGGACCCGCATTAGCGACTTGGGGATTTTTTAAAACTTTAAACGAGATCGAAATAAAACTTAATAACAAGGATGCATAACCTAATAAGATTGCAATAAGATGATATATCTTATATAGTTAAAAGAGAGATACAAACACATGTCAATCTATAAAAAAAGAGACAAGTTTTATTCTATGTTCATCAATAATGACAAGAATGATCTTTCTTTAATCAACTTGCTTGATGGATCTTCTTGTGATGAAGTTGTTTTTGTCGACCTTAATAACGACACCTTCAATCAAATCTATCACGTTGATGGAAAATATTTTATTCCAATGATTGATGGATTTAGTTTTAAGGGTCTCTTTAAGTATTGTTATGAACACATTGTTTATTTTGAGGATAGAGACATCTTTAAAGAATTAATGGACCCTTCAACAATCATGGAGAGGCTTAAGAATTCTGAAATTCCAAATTTCATATTTGCACAATTCCGTTATAAACTCCAAGACGGTAGTTACCGTTGGGTTGAACAATGCTGTATCACGGGTAAAGAATATGGTTTTGAAGAAGGAACATTCAAAATCTATATTTTTGATATTCAAAACTTAAAGAGTAGAGAAATTGGTGAAATCTATAAAGAAATCGACATGCAAGAAGGCAAAGATAATCCACATGGATTATATAGAGAAAAAGAATTTTTCCATGCTGCTCAAAAGATAGTCGATAAAAATAAAGACAAAAAATGGTGTTTAATCGCTCTTGATATCGAGCATTTCAAATTGTTTGATGATTGGTATGGAAGAGAAACTGGTGACTATTTATTAACTCAAATCGGGGCAGTTCTCTTAGAGGGTGAAAATAAGCATGTAGCTTTAGGTGGATACTTTGGTCAAGATGACTTTGGCATCTTGATGGAATTTAATAAAGAGTATATTGAAGAACTGTTTGAAGAGATCCGATCCGTCATTGTTTCCTTTGGCTTATCAATTGGTTTTATGCCGGCCTTTGGTGTGGCACCTGTTGACAATAACATTCCAGTAGTGGATGTCTTTGATAAAGCTTCTATTGCTTCTAGTAAAGCAAAATCTGATATCAAAAATAGGATTTGTTATTACACTCAAGACATGCGTTTAGTCGCTGAAAATGAGATTAGAGTTTTAAACGATTTCATGCAAGCCTTAAAAAATGATGAGATAGTATTCTATCTCCAACCTCAATGTCGTATTTCTACAGGTAAGGTTGTCGGAGCTGAATCTTTAGCGAGATGGATAAGAAAAGATGGAAAGATTAATCCTCCAGATACCTTTATTCCAATCTTAGAAAAATATGGCTTTATTATCGACCTTGATAAATACCTTTGGGAAAAGGTTTGTATATGGCTAAGGAAATGGCTTGATGATGGACATAAAGCTGTCCCTATTTCCTTAAATGTCTCAAGAGCGGATATCTTTACAGTGGATATTGCTAAACACTTTGTTGAACTAACAGAAAAATATAATATCCCTCATAATTTAATTAAATTAGAAATCACTGAATCAGCATATGCTGAAACCACTCTTCTCATCGAAGAATTAGTAAAAAAATTACGTGAACTCGGATTCCTTGTTTTAATGGATGATTTTGGTAGTGGTTATTCTTCACTTAACATGCTTTCTAATTTTGAAGTTGATGCCATTAAGTTAGATGCAAAATTCCTCCATATTGAAAACGCTGATAAAGATAAAGGCATTCATATCCTTGAATCTGTTGTTAATATGGCGAAGATGATTGCTGTTCCAATCATCGTTGAAGGTGTTGAAAATCAAAAGCAAAGCGACTTCTTAGAAGAATTAGGTTGTCGTTATGTTCAAGGTTATCATTTCTATCGACCAATGCCAGTTCAAGATTTTGAAAACCTCATCAAAGATGAAGAAAAGATTGATGGTCGTGGTTTTGTTGTCAAACTTAATGAACAATTTAGAATTAGAGAATTCCTTGATAAGAACGTTTATTCTGACTCAATGTTAAATAACATTATTGGGGCAGTAGCCTTATATTCATGGGATGGTGAAAATACAGATATTGTGAGATTCAATCAACAATTCTATGAAAGTGTCGATGTCCCTGACTTCATGGAAAAACTCGCGAATATTGAGCGTGTTATGCCTCCTGAAGATGTCCCCGTTTTGCATTCTTTGTTTAAAGAAGCTAAAGAGCATCGTCTCTCCGGTTCTTCGGGAATGGTGAGATTCTATAAGGTAAGTGGCATCTTAACTGCTTATGATATGCATTTCTATTACCTTGGCGTTAAAGAAGGCAAAGATAGATTCTATGGATCGGCCCATAACATCACAAAACTAGTGGACTTAGAACAAAAGATTTCTTTATTAAAGAAGTATTCAAATACCAGTGTTATCTTTATTAAAAACATTGAAAACCAATGGGTTTATGAAGTAGCGATGGTGAGAAAGCTTGAAGGCTTTGGTTTAACTATTGAAGAATTTGAAAAAGAACTAAACGAAGGCGCGTTTAGAGATAGAATAAAATCTAAGAAAGAAAAAGAATTATTTGCGAGCGTTATTAACTCGCTAAAAAAAGACAAAAACATGCAGATCAAAATTCATGCAGTTGATAACAACAATAAGAAACGTTTATTATCAATTAGATTTGATTATGTTAGGGATGAGACTAATAACATTATTTATGTCTGTCTCCCAATAGTGTTAGATTAAAAAAGAAGTCTAGGACTTATTAAAATATTTTTTCTAAGATTAAGGCAACCTGTTCAAGGTTGTTTTTATCATCTTCATTAAAGCGATTATATATCGGCGAATCGATATCGATAAGAGCTTTAACTTCATTGTCTTTCATAATTGGGACAACAATCTCGCTTTTTGATAAAGAAGAGCAAGCGATGTGACCTTTAAACTTATTAACATCATCCACGATAATAGTTTTCTTTTCTTTTAAAGAAGTGCCACAGACACCTTTTCCATATTCGATAACTGTGCATGCAACTTCACCTTGGAAAGGACCTAAATATAAGGTGTTATTTTTAACGAGATAAAAACCAACCCAGTTTAAATTTTCTAATTGATTCAAAATAGCGGAGACATTAGAAAGATTTGAAACAAGGGGAAGGCTTGGATCAATAATAGAATTAACTTGGCTAATAATAGTCTTATAGTTCATATGAAATTATTATATAATAATTCATAGGATAAAAGAAATGGATAAAACTGTATTAACCTATATAGAAAAAGATAATAAATACTTGATGCTCTATCGCAATAAGAAAGAAAATGACTTAAACGAAGGGAAATGGATCGGTATTGGAGGTCACATTGAAAAAGGTGAAACTCCTGATATGGCAATGATAAGAGAAGTCAAAGAAGAGACTGGCCTCGATGTTATTTCTTATAAATATCGCGGATTAGTTCATTTTGCTTCTGATGATTATCAAGAAGTAATGTATCTATACACAGTTGATTCATTTAAAGGTGAATTAATTGAATGTGATGAAGGAACATTGGAATTTATTCCAAAAGATAATATTCTTTCTCTTAATATGTGGGAAGGAGATAAATACTTTCTAAACCTTATTAAAGAAGATGTTTCAGATTTTGAAATTGAGTTATTCTATTCAAAAGATAAGCTTATCCATTATAGAAGAATTAAATAATTATGAGATTTGAATTAGACGAAAAGAATTTATCCAAACTACTGATGTTATTTTCCGTAAGTGAGAATAATATCGATGTTTTAGAATTCCTTAGAGGATATTTAGAGAACTATCCTACGATTATCGAAAGAGATGAAGTTATGAATAATCTTGCTTCACTTGGAATTGATAACGCATTTGTCTATACTCTTATCTCTTCTTTTAATCTTGATTATGAACATCCTTTGATTAAAAAGATTACTAGGGATTATCTCTTAAAAGGTATTCACCATTTAAGTGCGAAAGATTATGAGAATAATCCATATTATAAAAACATCAAAATCAAAAATAAAAAAGAAGGAAACTGGGAACTAAAACAAGATCAATATAAAGCCTTTGAAGGATTTGTTTATAAATCCCATGAAATAGTGAAGGAAGATTACTATAAAGAAATTCCATCTATTGGTTTCTTCTTAAAAGACTTTTCATTTCCAGCAGTTTATGAAAACGACAATATGTGGATGTCAGTCACTCCAAACGAAATAAACACGATGAAAGAAGCGGTGGACCTCTCACATGGAAAGGTCATCACCTTTGGTCTTGGACTTGGCTATTTTACATACATGGTCTCCTTAAAAGATGATGTTAGTGATGTCTATATTGTTGAAAAGGATGACAAAGTCATTTCGCTATTTGAAAAAGAAATCCTTCCTCAATTTGAACATAAAGAAAAAATACATATCATCAAAGATGATGCATTTAAATATATGAGAGAAAATGACATGAGTGAATATGACTCTATCTTTGTTGATATCTGGCACGATGCCTCTGATGGATTAGAACTCTACCTTCAATCGTTAAAATATTTACAAAATGTAAATGCGATGTATTGGATCGAAGATTCCATCATCCTTCTATTTAGAAAGATGGTTATCTCTTTGTTGAAGGACGCTTATATGGGTGAAGTCACAGATTATCAAACATATAGAACAGAGTACTTATATACGAGACACATAACAAAAGATGATGTCTACCATTCCTATGATGAAATCGAGCAATTATTAAGCGATGAATCTTTAAAAAAGATTTTAATTAAAATTGCAAACATATATTAAAAGTGTTATCCTATCAAAGCGCGAGGCAAAAGAAATGTTAGTTGATACCCTTAAAAAAGCCAATATTGAAGCGATGAAAGCTAAGGACTCAAATGCGAGAGCAGTGATTTCCGTAGTTTTAACTCGTTATCAACTTAAAGGTGTTGAAATGAAATCCCAAGGAAAAGAAATTGGTGATTCTGAACTCTTAGAAATCATTCAAAAAGTTCTTAAAGAACTTGGTGATGAAAAAGAAGGCTATCTCAAAGTTAACAATCTTGAAAAGGTTGATTCCATCACAAAACAAGAAAGTGTGATTAAAGGTTATCTTCCAGCCCAGCTCAGTGAACAAGAGATTAGAGATGAAATCTCAAAATTAGATGATAAGTCCATGCCTAACATCATGAAACACTTCAAAACTAATTTTGCAGGAAAAGTTAATATGTCTCTTGTCAGTCAAATCGCACGTAACTTATAATAGTTAGTGCACAT
>CAMOSS010000002.1 GCA_946625055.1 uncultured Caryophanales bacterium | reverse complement strand
TCTTTGGCTTTATCTACAACCTTTTTGATATTTTCAATGCTTCCGATATTACCAGGGTTGATTCTAATCTTATCAACGCCTTCATCCATAGCGATTAAGGCTAAACGGTAGTCAAAATGAATATCCGCGACTAATGGGATATTGATACCTGCTTTGATTTTACTAATCGCATGGGCGTCTTTTTCATCCATGACCGAGACACGCATAAGGTCTGCGCCCAAAGAAGCGCACTCATTTATTTGTTTGATGACCGCCTCATAATTTTCGGTTTTGATGTTACACATTGATTGAATCAAAACTTTGTTTTGACCTCCCAATGTTATAGACCCAATTTTAATTCTTTTAGTTTCGTTTCTTGTAACCATAGAATTATTATATCTTTTTTCTTTTTCTTTGTCTTAACAAACAAAATATTATTTTTGTCTTTTCTCTTTTGTTTATCTATGATAAGATTACTTTGCGTTTCAAGGAGAACGATATTTATGGCAAAGAAAGATGATAGATATAGCTTAACTCTCAAATGCACAGAATGCGGTGAAGAAACATATATTACTTCAAAAAACAAAAAGAACAATCCAGATCGTTTAGAAGTTAAAAAATATTGCCCAAGATGTAAAAAGGCAACACTTCATCGTGAAAAGAAGAAATAGGTTATCGTTTCAAACCTATTTTTTTGTACTTTATGAAAGTCATACCATTTATTTATAACGACATAGATGATTTAAATGCGAACACTTATCTACTTGTAGATAATAGTTCTTTTTGTGTGGTTATAGACCCATCACAAGACAATGATAAGCTTGGAGATTATATCTCAAACAATAATCTCATTTTAAAAGCTGTTCTTTTAACTCATGGTCATGTTGATCACATTAGAGGCATTGATAGACTAGTGGAAAGATTTAAAGCCGAAGTGTTCATTCATTATCTTGATGAAAGTCTATTAACGAACCCACGTTATAACCTCTCATCTTACATGGGCGAGAATGTTATTGTGAAATCATCTGTTAAAACAGTGACAGATGGTGACGTCATTAAAGTGTTAGATGAAGATATTAAAGTAGTACACACTCCGTTCCACACGGAAGGTTCAGTATGCTACTTTCTAAAAGAAAGTAAATTATTATTCTCTGGTGATACATTATTTAAACGTAGCATCGGTAGAGATGACTTTGAAAAATCAAATAGACACTTAAGAAAAGAGTCTTTAGAAAAGCTTATGGCTTTTTCTGATGATATCAAAGTTTATCCAGGACATGGTGGTTTCACCACAATTGGATTTGAAAGAAACAATAATCCATTTGTGAAATAATAAATATTTGATATAATATCAAACGACAAATAAAAGGAAAGGAATTAAATTATGGTTAATGTTACAGAATTAAGACCTGGAAACTTCTTCGAAGAAGAAGGCAACATTTATCAAGTTCTTGATATCTTATTAAACAAGACAGCGATGAGAAAGATGGTTGCTAAAGTCAAAGTTAAAAACTTAAGAACAGGCGCAATCAGTGAAATCTCTCGTAACTCTGGCTATGGTATTGAAACCATCCGCTTAGACAAAAAACAAATGCAATATCTCTATGATACAGGTGATGCATTAGTGTTCATGGATCAAAACACCTATGAGCAAATCGAAATCAGCAAAGATCGCTTAGAATGGGAAAAACAATTCTTAAAAGGTGATGAAATTGTTGAAATCACAGCTTATGAAGACGAAGTCTTAGGTATCAACTTACCTGCAAAAGTTGCTCTTAAAATCGTTGAATGTGAACCAGCAGTTCGTGGCGATACAGTCAACAAAGCAATGAAAGACGCTGTCCTTGAAACAGGATTAAAAGTCAGAGTCCCATTATTCATTGAAAATGGTGAAACCATCTTAGTCAGAACCGATAACGGCGATTACGATGGAAGAGCCTAATCTCAAGGAGATTAAAAATGCAAATTGAAGTTTGGGCCTTTGTACTTGCTGTCGTCGGTGCTCTTTTAGGAGGTCTTGTTGCTGGATTCTTCGGCGCTAGATGGTATTTCAAAAAACAACTTAAAGAAAACCCACCAGTTAATGAAAAAATGATTAGAGCGATGTTTAGAAGCATGGGCAGAAATCCAAGTGAAAAACAAATTCGCGAAATCATGAGAAACGTTAACAGTCAAAACTAATTAGATATGCTTTGCATATCTTTTTATTTTACTTATGAATATTAAATATGTAGAAACAACTAAAGAATCAATTGATGAGATCTTTAAAATAAATAAAGTTTTGATTGATAAATATGAGGATATATCAAAAATTGATTATTCCTATGTTTAAGGCTGGGCAAAAGAAAAAGTGACGAATTATATTCAAGAATATAAAACAATTCTCTACGCCTCTAAAAAGGCCTGTTATGTAAGAATAATAGATGATGGTGAGAGAATTGAAATTGATGATCTCTTTGTAAATGAGGAATTTCAAAATAAAGGTATTGGGACTTATACATTATTAAAAATAATAAAAGAGAATAAACAAAAACTTATTTGCCTATACGTATTCATTAAGAATGTTGGAGCAGTAAGACTCTATAAAAGATTAGGCATTAAAGTTAAATCAATCATAAAAGAAACACGTTATTTAATGGAATACAAATAGGTTAAAGGCGATTAATCTAATCATTATCAACGAATCACCAGATGAAATGATAAATTATATAAAGAAAAAACCGCGTTATGACACGCGATTTTTCTTTATTCAATATTTACTAAATAAGTACTAATTACTTGCTGTTTCAACTTTTTCTCCCATTTTTCTTTCTGTACCGTTCATTAATCTTTGAATATTGGCTTTGTGTCTAATAACCATCATTAAGAAGCAGAATGTGTAGACAATTGAGGAAGTCAAACAGAGATATAATGTTGGTCCATATCCTTGAAACCACACGAACCATGAAGGAAGAACATGGGTTAAAATTAATATGGTGATGGTCCATTGAGTAATAGTGGCGATAAGGTGTGAAACAAGGACAGATAATGACATATATTTTGTCTTTTTCATGACGATGAAGAAGGCTGCCATTGGGATTAATAAGTGCATCCAAGAAGTGGTGAATAATAAACCCCAAATATTGCTTGCACCTTTTCCGCCTTTAAATCCGGCAAATAATGGGTAACAGTGTCCTAAAGTAACACCGGCAGCGGACAACCAATAGGCTGGATATTTGATTGTGTAGGCATCAACACCTGTTTCGAGCCAGGTTCTAACATCTGGAAGGAGTGTTTGACCACCAAATTTTGCATATGTCATGATTAAGAAACACATCCAGACAGGAATGACAGTCTTCAAACCATCTAAACAAATGACAAGAATACCCCATCCTTTTCCGAAAACTCTCATGCAGTTAGTGCCACCTGCATTTTTTGAGCCATAATCACGAGGGTCTTTCTTAAAAAATACTTTTCCAATTATGATTGAAAAAGGTATCGAACCAAATAAATATCCAATAATTACGCAAATAAATCCAGCGAGTATATTATATAAAATAATATCCATAATTCTGCCTCCTTCGCAGACATATAATATACACTTTATTGCTTTAATTTTGCAACTTTTTTCGTTTATAATTAGGAAGATTCGAAAGGAAACTATAATGAGTTCTACTAATTATACCGCTGATGATATACACGTTTTGCAGGGACTTGAAGGTGTCAGAAAAAGACCAGCCATGTACATCGGATCAACCAACTCAACTGGGTTACATCACCTCGTTTGGGAAGTGGTTGATAACGCTGTCGATGAAGCTCTTTCTGGCTTCGGTGACAAGATCGTAATCACCATCCACAAAGATGGTTCTTTAAGTGTTCTTGATGAAGGTCGTGGTATCCCTACCGGAATTAATAAAGAGACCGGTAAATCAGCTCTTGAACTTGTATTCACCGAGCTCCATGCCGGTGGTAAATTTAACAGTGCTGTTTATAAATCAGCAGCCGGCTTACATGGTGTTGGTGCATCAGTAACAAATGCTTTAAGCATTTGGTTAGATGTTTGTGTCTACCGTGAAGGCCAAATTTTCCATATGAAATTCTCTGATGGAGGCAAAATTGAAACTCCTCTTGAAGTCATTGGAACAACTAAAAAACACGGTACATATGTCCGTTTCCAACCTGATGGAAAAATCTTCTCAACTGTCGAATTTAAGTTCGATATTATTGCAAATCACTTACAAGAAAGTGCCTTCTTAATGAGGGGTGTAAGGTTCATTTTAGTGGATGAAAGAACAGGTCAAAATGCTAACTTCTATTATGAAAATGGCATCGTTGAATACTGCGAATATCTCACCCAAGGAAAGAGACCTTTAACCCCAATTATGTACTTCTCTGACACTGATCAAGAGACAGGAATTTTTGTAGAGATTGCTATGCAATATTGCTACGAAGATTATAACGAAAATATTTACTCTTACGTCAATAACGTAAGGACCAGAGATGGTGGTACTCATGAGTCAGGATTTAGGAATGGTATCACAAGAGCGATCAATGATTTTGGTGAAGAAACCCAAGTCCTCAAAGGTAAGAAACTTGAAGGAAATGATATCCGTGAAGGTTTAACTGCCTTAATCGCCTTAAAGATTCCAGAAGGACCACTCGAATTCGAAGGTCAAACAAAGGGAAAACTTGGAACTCCACAAGCTTTGACCATTGTTAGTAACGTCTTATATTCTAAACTCACGTATTATTTACGTGAAAATAAAGAACTTGCTTTGAATATCATCAAAAAATGTATTGATTCACAAACAGCAAGAATTGCTGCTCGCAAAGCAAAAGACGAAGCAAGAAGTTCTAAAAAGACAAAAACAGAAGTTATCCTATCGGATAAACTTACTCCAGCCCAATCAAAAGAATACGATAAAAACGAACTTTTCATCGTCGAGGGTGATTCCGCTGGTGGTAGTGCTCGTAAGGGTAGAGACAGAATTCACCAAGCAATTCTTCCACTTCGTGGAAAGCCATTAAATACTGATTCTGTCCCATTAGATAGAATGCTTAAAAACGAAGAGTTTGCGACCATCATCAACACAATTGGTGCAGGGTATGGTCAATCATTTGATGTAAAGAACATTCACTATGGAAAAATCATCATCATGACCGATGCTGATACCGATGGTGCTCACATTCAAACTTTGCTTTTGACATTCTTCTATCACTATATGAGACCACTTATTACATCTGGTCACGTCTTTATCGCTGTTCCTCCATTATATAGAGTATTCAAAGAAGTGAATCATAAAATGATTCAAGAATACGCTTGGGATGATGCTGATTTAGAAAAAGCCAAGAAAAAAGTGGGAGCAGGATACAAGATTTCACGTTATAAAGGTCTTGGTGAAATGGATGCTGTTCAACTTAAAGAAACCACAATGGATCCAAGAACTAGATTACTTATCAAAGTGAATATCGAAGACGCCATTCTTGTTGAAAAAGAAGTTTCTATTCTCATGGGTAAGGATTCTTCTGTTCGTAAGGAATGGATTGAAGAAAATATCGACTTCAACGAAGTTGATTCATTTATTGAGGAGGTGAGATAGTATGGCAAAAAAGAAAATAGAAGAACCTATCGAACTTTTTGAAGAAAATATCTCAACTCAACCTCTTGAAGAAGTTATGGGAGATCGCTACGCGATCTATGCTAAATATGTCATTCAAGACAGAGCTATTCCAGATGTTAGAGATGGTATGAAACCAGTTCAGAGAAGAATTATCTTCTCTATGTATAAAAACAACAATACCATCAACCATCCAACCAGAAAGTGTGCTCACACCGTTGGTGCTGTTATGGGTACTTATCACCCTCATGGTGATACATCTATTTATGATGCTTTGGCGAGAATGTCTCAAGACTGGAAATTAAGATACCCATTAATCGACTTTCAAGGTAATAATGGTTCAATTGATGGTGATGCTCCAGCTGCTTATCGTTATACCGAATCTCGTTTAGCGATGTTATCAAATGAAATGGTTCGTGGTATCGATAAAAATACAGTTGATATGCAACTCAACTTCGATGATACCGAGCTTGAACCAGTAGTCTTACCAGCAAGATTCCCTAACTTGTTAGTTAACGGTAGTGAAGGTATTGCTGTTGCTTTAGCAACAGAAATCCCACCTCATAACCTTAGAGAAGTTATTGACGCTGTTATTTATCGTATTCAACACAAGAATGCGACAGTAGAGGATTTAAGGCAATTTGTGTTAGGTCCAGATTTCCCAACAGGTGGTGTTATTTATCAAAGCGAAGGCCTTGATAATATCTACAATACAGGTCGTGGAAGAATCGAAATTGCAGCTAAAACTGAAATTGTCTCAAATAAGGATTCTCAACAGATTATCATCACAGAAGTGCCTTATAAAGTGGTGAAAATTTCACTTGTCTATGAAATAGACAAAATTAGACACGCAAAAGCCATTGATGGCATCTTAGAAGTAAGAGATGAATCTGATTATAAGGGAATTCGTATCGTTGTTGACCTTAAAAAAGACGCAAAAGCAGATCTAATTCTCGCCTATTTAATGAAGAATACTTCATTACAAGGTTCATATTCTGCTAATATGGTCGCCATTGTTAACGGAAGACCAAAAACACTTAATTTATTAGATTTCATCGATGCTTATATTGAGCACCAAGTCGATGTCGTTACTAGAGAATCCAAGTTTGATCTCGATAAATTCACTCAAAGATTACATATTGTTAATGGCTTAATCACTGCCTCTATGAATATTAATGAAGTCGTTGACATCATTAAGAAATCAAAGGACAAAAATGATTCCAAAGTCAATTTAATGAAGAGATTTGAATTAAGCAATGAACAAGCCGAAGCCATCGTAATGATGCCTTTATATAAGTTAAGCCACACTGATGAACTTATTTTAGAGCAAGAAAAAGCCTCATTAGAAAAGGACATCCAAAGACTTACAGAAATCTTAAATGATGAGAATAAACTCAATAGAGTTTTGATTAAAGATCTTAAAGGTATCGCTGAAAAATATGGCGATGATAGAAGAACATTGATTGTTGAAAAAGGTGAAGGCATCTCATATACAAAACGTGACTTAATCGCCAAAGAAGAAGTCATGGTTGCTGTCTCTCGTGATGGCTATTTGAAGAGAAGCTCCATCAAATCATTCAAGGGTTCTAACGAATCATTACCAGGCTTAAAAGCTGGCGATATTTTAGTGGCAAAAGGCAGTGCGATGACCACTGATTACCTTATTTGTTTTACAAATATAGGTAACTATATCTGTTTACCTGTTTATGTTTTAACAGAAAACAAATGGAAAGAAGAAGGTACACACATCAATCAATTTGTCACAATTAGCAGTGGCGAAAAGATTATTAAAGCCATCGTTGTTAAAGAGTTTAAAAAGAACGTTTATATTGGCTTTGTTTCTAAATATGGACAGATTAAACGTACTGAATTATCACAGTTTGACGTCCTACGTCATTCGAGACCAGTGAAATGCATGAAGCTCCTTTCTGGCGATGAAGTTGCAGCTGTTGAAATCTTCAGCGGTAACAGTGATATCTTAGTCTTAACAAGCGGCGGTAACTGCTCATTATTCAACGAAAACGATATCACTCCAGTGGGATTAAAAGCTGGCGGTGTTAAATCAATTGGACAGCTCAAAAAGCAACACGTGGTAACTATGTTACCATTCCTCGATGATGAAAGAGGCAAAGTTGTCCTTATCACCGATAAAGGCTGCCAAAGAATCTTCTCAATAGAGAAGATAAATAAAACAGCAAGACTAGGCAAAGTTCAAACTGCCTTCTCATGCTTCAAGAACGATCCACATAACTTGATTGGGGCGAAGAAGATTCCATATCGTGTTGAATCATTATCATTGAATCTTTATTTATCAGATGAAAGCGTGTACGCGCTTGAAGTTAATGATTTCACATTAACAGAAGCGATTAATGCTAAGAAAAACATTAAGATTCCTAACAAGTTACTTGTTAGAAGCATCATTGATGACGAAATGGAAGTCATCGACAAGAACACAAAAGTTATCGTTATTGAACATCCAGAGATTGAAGACAAATCCGAAGAAGCTGAAACTGATGATGTTATCCTTAATGATAACAACGAGCCAATCGAGGCAGCGGAAGAATCTATTGAATTAGTGGCAGAACCTGAAGAAGAGATCTCTGAAGCTCCTAAGAAAACTCCGAAAGTTGAGAAAAAGCAAGAAGATGAATCAAGCTTTGAGCAAATATCAATTTTTGAAGGATTAGACGACGATTAGTCAATAATTAGTAGATATTTAGTAGATATATAACGGTTTTAAGGGCAATCTTGGAACCGTTTTTCTATATCCCTTTTTATTGGTTTCTTCTAATTAAAAACAAGTTTTGATTAGAAAAATATAATAAGGTCGATTTATAAATGCTATAATTAAATTATGTTAAGGAAGTTTCATCCATTTTGCCATGCGACAAGCATCTATGATATCGATATCAATTTCTTTAAGAAATTAAATATCAAATATCTCTTCACAGATTTGGATAATACTCTAGATAGTTATCGTTGTTATGATCCATCGCAAAGAGCAAAAGATTTGGTGAAAGCTTTAAAGGATATTGGAGTCACAACTATTATTATTTCTAATAATACTGGACAAAGAGTTAAAGCTTATTCCGAAAGATTAGGTGTTGAGTGGACTCACTCAATGGGAAAACCGTTCTCTAGAAAGCTAAAAGCTTTTATTAAAGAGAGAAACATCAATCCTGATGAAGTCATTATGGTTGGTGATCAGATGATCACAGACATCAGATGCGCTAACGGGGCAAAGTTGAAATCTATCTTAACAGATAAGATTGTCAAAGAAGATCAGTGGACAACACATATAAATCGTTTCTTTGAAAGACCTTATCGCAAACATTGCATGAAAAAGCACAAATTTAAAGAGTGGGGTGAAATTTATGGCCAAAGTTAAAAGAGTAGCACGTTGTTTCCATTGCGGAGCAATCCTTCAAGACACAGATCCTAATATGAAAGGATATTGTCCAGAAGAATTATTAACAAATCAATCAAGAGTTGAAGATAGTGTTTTGTACTGTCAAACATGTTTTGACATGTTCAAAGACATCAATAGTGGTGAATTAAACCATAACATTGATGAAGATATCATGCATATTCTTGATGATGCTGTGGCAACAGATGCCATGGTTGTTTGGGTTGTTGATACATTCACCTTTAATGGCACTCTTAAAAAGAGTGTTGTAAATAAGATTCAAAATCTTAGAGTGGCCGTCATCGCTACTAAGAAAGATTTGCTTGCTAAATATACAACCGAAAAACACCTCGAAAAATATGTCAGATATTGTTTCCTTGAAGCTGGCATTGACCCTGTTTATGTGAAGGCTGTTGGTGGAAAAGAAGAAAAACAATATGCTGAAATCCTTGATACATGCATCCGTAACTCAGAAGGACGCGATGTCTTTGTTATTGGTTATACCGGTGCTGGTAAATCCACACTCCTTAATAGAATATTAAAAGTCTATAAGAACCCAACAAGACGTTCTGTTAGAGTTAGAAATTATCCAAAAACAAATATTGAAGTTTTCACAATCCCTCTTTCAAATTCATCCAATATGTATGACTTACCAGGATTTGATTTAGATATCTCTGTCGTCGGTAAGGTCGAAAATGATGTTAAGAAGTGCATAGTCCCTAAAAAGAGCGCTTCTATGCACCGTTTCACTGTTGATCTAGGCGAAAGTATAGTCTTAGGTGGTTTGGCCGCCTACAGCGTCGTAAAAGGTAGACCAAGCAAATATTCTATCTTTGTCTCTGAGAAAGTTGACGTCAAAAAGATTAAATATGAGAATCTTGATGCTTTCTTACTCAAAAACAATGACACCAAGGCTAATAAACCAACATCCAAGAGATTCATGTCATTCCATGACTATGAAGTATTTGAATATGCCATGGAAAGAGATGGATTACTCCATGACATCGCAGTTGAAGGTCTTGGATGGATTTCCTTTAAAGGTGAGGGACAAACGATTCGTATCACCATTCCTAAGGGAGTAGCCATCAAGGAAACACTTGCAAAGGTCAAAAAATAATATGTTGAACAATAATCAAAAAAGACAATTAAAAACATTAGGAGCAAAGCTCACCAATAAATATCAAGTTGGAAAGAATGGTTTGACACCTACTCTTTTAGATATGCTTGAAAAGGCCATTGTTGCTCATGAACTCATCAAAATTGATGTCATGAAAGCAGTGGATACACCGGTGATGGAAGTTGCTCTTGATTTATCTTCTAATTTAAATGCTGACATCGTCAGTGTTGTTGGAAGAACCATCCTTTTGTTTAAAATAAACAAAGAGAACAACAAAATCAAACTTGTTAAATGAGAAAAATAATATTTGGCGGGGCATTCGACCCAATTCATCTTGGGCACATAAAAATGGCTTCAGCGGCTTCAGAACAACTGGACGCTGATGTTATTTTTGTTCCTGCAGTTATTTCTGTCTGGAAAGACACGAGTGTCAGCTTTAATCAAAAAGTTGAGATGATTAATCTCCTTATCAAAGATTATCCAAGATTCTCACTTTCTTTATATGAAAGCACGACAAACAAAGAAAAGAATTACTCAATCGATACAGTTAAGCATTTCAAAAAAGAATATCCCAATGATGAACTTTATCTTTTAATTGGAGGAGATCAAGTTAGAGATTTCCATTTATGGAAAAACGCTGATGAAATCGCTAATTTGATTCAAATCGTATATTACTCAAGAGAAGATTTTGATGATAATAATGAAAATATCACTAAATATCACATGAGAGAGATCAAAGGAGAAGACATTTATGTTTCTTCGTCTGATTTTAAATCAATGAAGGCAAATGACTATCTCCCATATTCTTTAGTTGAGTACATCGCAGCGAATGATTTATACATGCTTGAGGCTATTAAAGGAAGATTGTCTAAGAATAGATATGAACATTCCAAACAAGTGGCTTTGCTAGCCTTTAGAATTGCTCTTTCTAACAATATGGAACATCCTTTAAAAGCTTTTTATGCTGGTTTACTTCATGACATAGGAAAAGAAGTGGAAAAAGAGAAAAGCAAAGAATTAATGAATACTCACTTTAGTGAGTATGCTGATTTGCCAGCGTTTAGCTATCACCAATTTATCGGATCATATATTGCAAAAGAAGAGTTCGGAATGGGAGAAGACATAGTGGAAGCAATTAAATATCACGCTACAGGGAACTATCCAATGTCCAGACTAGCAAAAATAATCTATGCAGCAGATAAAATTGAGCCAACAAGAGGCTTTGATTCCACAGATTTGATTAATTCTTGCCTTCAAAATGACGAAGAAGGGTTCGTCATAGTGCTTCAAGCCAACAAAGAATTCCTTGAAGGCAATAGAAAAGACATAAACAACAGATTAACCAAGAAATGTTTCGATAATTATTTATCCCACAAATAATAGTTTATTAAATTAAAAATATAAATTCACATTCATCAGAAATTGGCCTAAAATATAGATAACCTGATATAAACAGCAATAGGTTATCTTTTATTTTTTGAGGATCGCAGAAATGACAGTTTGGAGTAGAAGTAATAGATTCCACATTTCCCACTCATTTTTTAAAACATAGATAACTTCGCATAATAGTCATTATGTAAACTAATAACTAAATAAATAAGATTTAATCTAATAAAAAAGGAATACGATACTGATATTTCGTCCGTATTCCCACAGTTAGTAAGTAGACTTTCCCACATATTCAAGTTACTAAAAAACTACTAACAAAGTACTAATATTTTTAGCACTTCATCCGCTATTTTACAGAATTTTTATGGTTACGCCACTTATATACTTAATATATGTAGTTAAAATTTCATTAGTTAATTCTTCTGTTAATCTTGGTGGATTATCGTTTAGATTATCTGTATTACCAATTATACTTCTTGAAAACAATCTTAACTTATCTATTGAACGTGTTTGGTTCACTATTGCTAGAGTCTCTTTTTCTGTATTCAAGCAATCGATAATTCCTAGATCCATGCTTGGCCAAGTGTTCATTGTTTTCTTTTTAGTCTTCAATGGGCAAACCAAGACTAATGGGTTTATTGCGCTTGAGTCTTTTAACACAACTCCATAATGTCGATTGGAAAATTCGGCGTTCACATTGATGCCCCAATCGAATTCATAGATCTCTCCCTTCTTGATATCTAGCCTCAAATTGTAATCTTTTGAGAAATTGAGATAATCAAGTTGCCTTTTTATCCATTCGATTTGATTTCTTAACGCTACTGCCTTTCTTTTTTCTTTTTCTTCGGTTGTGTTTTCGTTTACTTCAATTGTCTTTTTCATACTAGTCTCCATTTTTTATTGAATCTGTGCTCCGTTTTTGATTTAATAATTTTGCTGGTTGTTACATTATTCACGTTTGCACCGTAATGGTTGCTATTCTGTGATCCGCCAGCTTTTTATTTTTCCTTGTTTTTTCTATAGTTATTTGATTCAATGTTTTTGCTAGATGTTATTGTTGTACGACCATGATTTGATTCATGTCTAGTCTGTACCCTTCTAGCTTTTTTTATTTCTGGATATGAAATATCAACTCCAGGCTTTGTTTCGATTTCAAAAAGGCTGAATCTTCCTTTTTTGTCTTTTTCTTCTCTTCTAACAATAAATGTTTTTCCTTTTCCTCCAGTTTTAAGAGGGTTGTCTTTTATAATTTTTTTCTTCCTCCAGTTGTTTTTGAATGAGTCACACGATGAAACACGTATTTATTGCCTTCCTCATCGACGATATAGGCTGGATGATTATTGACGAAATAAATCCTAAAATGTCTTCTGAATTGTTTTCTTTTCAATATGAGTTACCTCCACTATTTGAGATTCTTTTAAATAAACCCCCTATATATACATTTCGTAAAAAAATGCATTTTCTCTTAAAAAATTTTTATAAAAATGTAGGCATAACAAAAAAGACACCAAAGGTGTCTTAATTTTTATATTTTTTTATAATTATCTATTGTCTGCTAAAAGCTCTTCAATTGGTGAACCTAAGAGATTATCTGGTTTTTCAAGGTGGAAGTTCTTTAAGATTGTTGCACCGATATCTCCAAATGTTTCTCTTTCTTCAAGATGTCTACCATTCTTGATGGATGGTGAATACATGAGTAATGGAATCTTTTCTCTTGTGTGGTCGCTTCCGTACCATGTTGGATCGTTTCCGTGATCAGCAGTAACGATGACTAAGTCATCATCTCTAAGATTATCAATTAATTCTCCAAGTCGCTTGTCAAAGGCTTCTAAGCAATCTCCATAGCCTCTTGGATTTCTTCTATGACCGTATTCTGAATCAAACTCAACCAAGTTGACGAAACAGATTCCGGTGAAATCATGGTTTTTAGCCTCTTCAATGGTTTTATCCATTCCATCTTCATTAGAGACTGTCTTTTGAGTTTTTACCACTCCTGAGCCGTTAAAAATGTCTCCAATTTTGCCGATACAAGACACCATAAAGCCTTTTTTAGCTAAAATGTTCATCACTGTATCTTCTTCTGGAGATAAAGCGATGTCGTGTCTATTTGGTGTTCTCTTGAAATTAGATGGATCTGTGCCAATATATGGACGGGCAATAACTCTTCCCACTTTCCATTCTGGTTTCATACAGATTTCACGAGCAATGTCACAGCATCTATATAGTTCTTTAACACCTGTCACTTCTTCGTGAGCAGCAATTTGAAGAACAGAGTCTGCGGATGTATAAACAATTAAAGAGTTATCTCTCATTTGTTCAGGACCTAATTCTTTTAGAATTTCAGTTCCACTGGCAGCGTAATTACCGATAAGCTTATGACCGGTTCTTCTTTCTAATTCATCCATTAATTCTTTTGGGAATCCGGTTTCAGTAAATGTTTGGAATGGTTTGGTTGTGTAAACGCCCATCATTTCCCAGTGTCCAGTCATTGTGTCTTTACCATTTGATTTTTCTTTTGATTTAGCAACATAGGAATGAGGATGAGAAACTTTGCATGTTCCTTTGATTTCATCTAAATCTCCGACACCGATTGAATTCATCACTGGGATATTTAATCCACCACAGAATTCAGCGGTATGAACAAATGTATTTGTTCCAATATCGTTGTGACCAGCATTAAAGAACTTATCAGCGTCCTTCATATAGCCGATGCCAACACTATCGGCAACAATAACAAAGATTCTTTTATATGTATATGCCATTTACTATACCCTCCTAATTACAAAATAATTTTAGATTATTTTTTATTCATATACAAATCATATACACTGACAATTCTTTTGGTTGAAATGTTCGTGTAGATTTGTGTTGTTGCAATATTAGTGTGTCCAAGCATTTCCTGGACAGATCTTAAATCCGCTCCATTCTCTAATAGATGGGTGGCGAAGCAGTGTCTTAATGTGTGAGGTGAAATATTATCTTCGATACCGACCTCAAAGGCATATTTCTTAATTTGTTTAAAGAAATATTGTCTTGATAACGGCTTTCCTGCTTTATTTAGAAACAAATATTTAGAACCACGCCCTCTATTATGAGAACGAACTTCATCAATATACTTCCTGACATAGTCAGCAGCAAAGTCTCCCATTGGAACTTTTCTTTCTTTTGAGCCTTTACCGATAACGCTGACAATACCTCTTTCAAGATTGACTCTATTCTTTTCTAAAGAAAGGAGTTCACTAACACGTAAACCAGTTGCATACATGAGTTCAAGCATTGCTTTATCCCTGATGCCACTATCTTTTTCCATATTTGGTGCGCCTAGTAGTAACTCCACATCTTCAACAGATAGACATGTCGGCAATGTTTCAGGCTTTTTAATCGATTCAACCTTAGGAATATCTCCTTCGTAATATCCATCTTTCTTGAGAAAGATAAAGAAAGACTTAATTGAAGACATTTCTCTAGCCACTGTTGAAACAGTTTTACCGATAGAGAGTCTATACTTGATGAAAGCTGGAAGATCATCTGTTTCTAATTGCTCAACAAAGTCTTTTTGCAAGAATGTTGCGAATTGAAAAATATCGTTGATGTACGATTTGGCAGTTTGAATTGAAAGCCCTTTTTCTGCGATGAGGAATTGGGAATATAAATCTAGGGCATCATCGATTCTCATTTTTTATCTTCCTCCAATTCCGAGGCTCTCTTTAGAGATGGCTTCTTTAGTTTTCTATTAAGTTCATTAATCAAAAGCTTCGTTTGAGATTCACTTTCGTGTTCTTCATAATTAAATAAAGTCATTTGAATGGTCATGTCTCTTTTAGAGACAAGATTTTGAAGAGTGACACCCACTAAACGGACTTGAGTTCCTAAGAAGTTCTCTTCATATAACCTGACCGCGTTCGCGTATATAGTTTTAAACGAATTGGTTGGGGCATCCATTGTTATGGATTTGTTCTTAGAAACAAAGTTAACATCCTTAACCACTATTTGGATGGTCGAACCAATCTTATCTTCGTCTTGGGCTCTTTTTGATACTTCCATACATAAAGAATAAAAATATTCTTTTATTTCATTTATATCGTCTGTGTCATGAGGAAGAGTTGTTGAATTGCCAATTGATTTTGGATCCCAAGGATTCATATCAATCATGTCATCACCTTTTCCATTAAGCCAATCTTCTAGTGTTGAATAAAACTTTCCGAAAGAGTTAAAAACATCTTTATTATGTTCATCCATCCTCTTTTTTAAATCACCAATCGTATTGATGCCTAATTTCTTCAAACGAGGAACGCTTTTCTTACCAACACCAAACATTTGTGATATATCCAAAGGATATAATATGGTAGGGATGTCTCTTTTTCTTATGATTGTTATACCCATTGGTTTTTTATAGTCAGATCCCATTTTAGCCAAGAACTTAGTTGGGGCTACTCCAATGGAACACATTAAACCTGTCTCTTTGTATAAAGAGTTTTGTAAATCTTTGAAATATTGAATGATGTCTTTCTTTCCTTTTAATTGCTCTGTGAAGTCACAATAGCATTCATCGATGGATGCCTGCTCGATAAGTTTGGTATATCTCTTTAAAAAAGAGATGAATGAGTGAGACATCACACGATAAAACTTATAATCGCCAGGAATGATGATAAGGTTCTTACATGCCTTTGTGGCTTGGAACATTGGCATTCCACTATGAACGCCATATTTCCTTGCTTCATAGGAACACGTTGAAACAATCCCGCTTCTTCCTTCATGCCCGATAGCGACGCACTTTCCGACAAGACTAGGATCCTTGATTTCCTCACATCTAACGAAGAACATATTTAAATCAATATGGACGATTACTTTGCTCATATTTAAATTATAGATTATGTTAACCAAATATCCTAAAACAAATTTATATTTGTTTAATTGAAAATGTTATAAAATGACTGAAAAATAACTAAATAACTACTAATTAGTCAATTTCAACGACTTTTTCTACTTTATCTTTTGCTTCTTCTAAAGCAGCTTGCAACTTAGCAATTATCTCTTTAGCTTCCTTATATAAAGCCAAGGATTCATCCAAAGAAATATCTCCACTAGAGATCTTGTTTGTAATTTCGTCTAATCTCTTCAATGATTTTTCAAAATCGATTTCCATAATTATTTCTCCTTTAGCTTTTTAACTTGGCTTTCTATACTTCCATCCTTTAGGATGGTAACGATTTCATCATCCACTTTAATGTCATTTATTGATTTGATGACTTTGCCGTCCTTATTCATTGATATCGAATATCCTCTATCAATAATCGCGGTTGGATTAAGGGCTTCTAATTCTTTAACTTTCGCATCTAATCTTAACTGATAATTGTTAATCTTGTTGTCCATAAGATATTTTATATCTTCATCGTAATCGGAGACCGCTTTTTCCATTTTATCTAGGATATGCATGATGCCATCTTTCATCACCATCATATTGTGATCGATGTTTTGTTCAATCTCTCTAATGTCCACTGTTGCCTTTTCAGCCGCGGCTGTTGGAGTTGAGACTCTCACATCACTGACATAGTCAAGCAACGTGTAATCTATTTCGTGTCCAACTGCAGATATAACTGGCATTTTTGAAGTGGCAACCAGTCTCACTAATGATTCATCATTAAAGGCGCTTAAATCTTCACTAGCTCCGCCACCACGTCCAATAATTAGAGTATCTAAATCGTATTCTTGAGACTTTTTAAAAGCTTTGATTAGTTCTTTTGGAGCGTTTTCTCCTTGGACAGAACTATAAAACACATAGATGTCAGCGATCGGATATCTTCTCTTGATATTAGTGAGAATATCTTTGATGGCAGCACTATTTCTAGCTGTAATAACACCGATAGCCTTTGGATAGATGTTAATTTTGCGTTTATTCTTATCAAAAAGGCCCTCTAGAGCGAGTTTCTTCTTTAACTCCTCTAATTCCACAAGAATGTTGCCTTTGCCTCTTATTTCCATCTGTTTTGCATATAGCTGATAGGTTCCTCTTGCTTCATAAACATCAAGAGAGGCCAAAATGAAAACTTCATCTCCATCTTTTGGGATGAATTCAAGCTTGGAGGCATATTCTTTAAACATGACAACCGAAATCATAGATTTCTGGTCTTTCAAAGAGAAATATAGATGTCCATTCGCCCCATTTTTAAAATTAGATATTTCCCCTTTCACTAGCATGTAATGAAGGTTCATATCTTGAGAGATTAGACTTTTCACATAGGCATTAACTTGTGAAACAGTCGCTATCATTTCTTCTTGAAAAATCATTTATTATAAAACCTCATCTAAGATGGCATTGATGAACTTTGCTTGTTTTTCATCGATATACTTCTTTGCGAGTTCGATGGCGATCGAGATGATAATCTTCTTATCAATCTTCTCAACATATGTGTAATGAGCATAGCTCATAACTAAAATTGACTTTGTAATAGAAGGAATTCTCTTCCAGGTCCAGTTTTTAAGATGTGGAAGGAAGGCGGTGACGATTTCGTCATATTTATTCAAAGAATAATAAACAACGTTTTTGATGTAATCAGGAACTTCTTCAAATGGAACTTCACAAAGTTCTGCCATTAACTCAGTGGCATCTCTTTGACTATCGCCAAAAACCGAGTCATTAATCTCGTTATAGACCACGGTCATAATAATATAGTTTTGTTGGTTTCTACTTAATTCCATTTTGTTCACCTTCGTTTCGTTGTTTAATTACTCCATGTTTCACTGCAATTTCAATAATCTTGTAATATTCCCTCACTGCAATAGCAAGGAATCCGAGGACGATGAGATGGAGAGCAAACATCATCCAGATAGAAGCGATATTTTCGCCTAAGAAGTAAGAGGCAATGATTAAGAGAGCGTCTATTGCATAGGCAATAACTGCAGCCCATAGCCATTTTTTCTTACCTTGTGAAGCAAATACTGAAAGTAGTACTGCTCCTGCTGTTGTGATCATAGCCACTAAAACAATAGAGGCTAGATAGAAATATGATCCAACATCGGTTTGGAAGAAAGGAATTAAGGCAAGAGCCTGGAATATCACATCATCAATTCCAAAGCAAAAGTAGAAAAATAGAGAAGACTCTTTGGTGACTATTGCTTGGATAATGCTCACTACCAAGGACACAAAGTTGATTGCTCCAGCCCATATCAAGACTCTAGAAGATTTTTGATAACGCCAGAAATGCTTGTTGTGTTCCTCTTCGTAAGTGAGAACAGGCTTTTCCTTCTTCTTTCTTTTTAACATAGTTAAATAATTGATTCCACCTTCACTTGAACATCAAATGGGATAGTTTCGGCTGAGGCCATTAATGTTCTCATAACTTCATCTTGAACAGCTTTTTGAGCTTCGTGGATATCAGTTCCTTTTTTGATATCGATGGAAACCCAGACGTGAACGATTTCACGTGAAATCTTTGTTTGAACTGGTCTATTCAAACGAATGCTTTGATTCTTCTTCATTTGTTTTTGAGACATGGAAATATTATTCACTCTTGAAAGAGCGTTGGACACTAATTGATCAAAGACATTAGCGCTGATAGCCATTTTTCCACGATTGATTGTTGAATCGATGTAAACATAGTTTGCCATAGATAAACCCTCCTATTTATTTAATACTTGCTTTGCAAGTCTAACTAATCTTTCCGCATTGAAGTCGAACTTCTTAAAGACATCTTTCATTGGGGCGGAAGCACCAAATGTGTCTAATCCCATATTTGTCTTAGCGTATTTTGCCCAACCAAATGTTGAAAGAACTTCGACAGAGATTCTTCTTTCATATGGAACATTTAAGATTGACTCTTTATATTCATCGCTTTGCATTTCGAATAATTCCATGCTTGGCATTGAAACCACTCTCACATCAATCCCTTCAGCTTCAAGTTGAGCTTTGGCATCTAAGGCGAGCGAGACTTCACTACCGGTAGCGATTAATAACAATTCTGCTTTATTTGTTTCTTTGGAAACAACATAAGCACCTTTATTCACTCCATCTGCACTACTACCAGTTAATAATGGAAGGTTTTGACGAGAGAGAATAATAGCAGTTGGTCTATTTTCACTTAATAAAGCATTTCTCCAAGCGGCATATGTTTCTCTAATGTCACATGGACGGATCACTGTAACGTTTGGAATGCTTCTAAGCATTGCTAATTGTTCAATTGGTTGATGTGTTGGCCCATCTTCTCCAACAGCGATTGAGTCATGGGAGAATAAATAGATGGCTGGAACATGAGATAAGGCGGCCATTCTGATGGCGGCTTTCATGTAATCAGAGAAGACTAAGAAACAGCCAACATATGTTCTTACTCCACCATGGAGCAACATACCATTTTGAGCAGCGGCCATAAAGAATTCTCTGATACCCCAGTTGATGTTGTGACCATCTAAAGATGAAGGTTCATAATTTTTACCGCCTTCAAGTTTGGTCATAACGGAACCAGCAACGTCAGCAGAACCACCAAAGAGGTTTGGCACTGCTTTCATGTATTCGTTTAAGGCTTTTCCAGAGGCCGATCTTGTAGAAACAACAAGTCCTTCTTCAAATTCAGGAATGCTTTCTGGAACAAATGCTTTAACATCAACACCTGAAAGTTTAACAAACTTTGCGTATTCTTCTGGATGTGCTTTCTTATATTCTTCGACAACTTTCTTATATTGTTCGTGAGCCTCTTGGCCTCTTCTAAGAATGCCGTCTTCGAAATCTTTATAAACTTCTTCACCAACATAGAAGTCTTCATGGTCGAATCCATAGACATCCACTTTCGCGTGTTTGCCATCTTCTAATCCTAAAGGACTACCATGAACTTTAGATGTTCCTTGGTTAGATGAACCATAGCCGATAATTGTGTGAACAATGATTAATGTTGGTTTTTCTTTGCTTTGTTTAGCCTCTCCAATGGCCTTATCAATAGAGACTAAGTCATTTCCGTCCATCACTTCTAAGACATTCCATTCAGAAGCGAGGAATCTATTCTTGACCACTTCGGAGAATGAGAGGTCAAGACCACCATCGAGTGTAACATTATTCGCATCATAAATTAAAATTAATTTATTGAGCTTGTGGTGACCCGCAAAGGAGATAGCTTCTTGAGAGATGCCTTCTTGCAAACATCCGTCACCGCATAATGCATATGTATAGTGAGAACAAAGCTTTTCTCCTTCTGGATACATGGCTTGTACCATTTGTTCAGCCATGGCCATGCCAACGGCTTGGGCGATGCCTTGACCTAAAGGTCCACTAGTGGCATCAACACCTTTTGTCCAGCCGTGTTCTGGGTGTCCAGGGGTTAATGAATCAATTTGTCTAAAGTTTTTTAAATCATCCATGCTCACTTCATAGCCAGAAAGGTGAAGCAAAGCATATAAAAGGGATGAAGCATGACCGGCACTTAGGACAAAACGGTCACGATTGAACCATTCAGGGTCTTTTGGATCTACAATGAGATGTTTATTGAATAATGTGTACAAGATTGGGGCGCTTCCTAGAGCCATTCCAGGGTGTCCGCTCTTGGCTTTGTTGATAACATCAATACATAAAGATCTGATGGTTTTAACACTTAATTCAGACAATTGATTACTCATACTTTTTCTCCTTATTAGTAGTTTTTTGGTAATTATTTAGTCTTTTTTGACTTGAATTCCTAATTCGTCTAATTGAGCTTCATCAACGATTTCTGGAGCTCCAGACATTGGGCAAACTGCGCTTAAGTTCTTAGGGAAGGCAATGACATCTCTAATGTTGTCAGTTTGACCTAAAATCATCGTTAATCTATCGAGACCAAATGCCATACCTGCGTGTGGAGGTGTGCCATATTGGAAGGCATCGATAAAGAATCCAAACTTACGTTTAATATCTTCTTCACTAAGTCCAAGGACTTCAAAGATTTTGTGTTGAACTTCTTGGTTATAGATACGGAGTGAACCACCACCGGCTTCATAACCATTGATAACGATATCGTAAGCATAGCTTAAAATCTTTGTTGGATCTGTATCTAAGTATTTGAGATCTTCATCTCTTGGTCTGGTGAATGGGTGGTGAGTTGATGTGATTTGATTAGATTCAACATCTCTTTCGAATAATGGGAAGTCCACTACCCATAACAAATCATAGGTATTAGGTTTAATTAATCCTAATTCTTTTGCGTATTGATTTCTTAATGCACCAAGTAATGGTAAGACTCTATTAGCCTTTCCTGCTGCGATGATGATTATATCATCATTTTTAGCATCCATTTCCTTCATTAAGTCGTTAATGATTTCTTCGTTTAAGAACTTGATGAATGAACCAGTTAAAGTATTGTTTTCCACTTTTAAGACAGTTAAACCACCGAGGCCAAACTTTCTTGCTTCGAGTGTTAAGCCATCAATGACTTTTCTAGAGGTGTTTTGTGCCACCCCGTCTATCTTTATGGCACGGATTGCTTCGGCCCCTTGATAGCCCTCAAATGTGGATTTTAAAAGAATTTCTTTTACATCGTGAAGGAGGAATCCAAATCTGGTGTCTGGTTTATCAGAACCATACTTATCCATGGCTTCGCGATATGGAATTCTTCTAAGAGGGAGTTTGACATCGTAGTTGATAGTCTTTTTAAAGATTTCTTTAATTAAGCCTTCCATCATTGTTAAGAATTGATCCTGATCAAGGAAGGAAGTCTCAATATCAATTTGAGTGAAATCTGGTTGACGGTCTGCTCTTAAATCTTCATCTCTAAAGCAACGAGCGATTTGATAATATCTCTCTAAGCCACCAATCATTAATAATTGTTTAAAGATTTGTGGGGATTGTGGAAGAGCGTAGAAACATCCATGATGGATACGTGAAGGGACTAAGTAGTCTCTTGCACCTTCTGGAGTTGACAAAGTCAAAATTGGTGTTTCCACTTCAATAAAGTTCAAGCTATCCAAATAGTTATGCGCTGCCATTTTGATTTTATGGCGGATGTCTAAATAACCTTGCATTATTGGTCTTCTTAAATCGAGGTAACGATATTTTAATCTTGTATCCTCTAAAGCATCTGTTTCATCAGCGATGATTAAAGGTGTGGTTTTGGCAGTGTTTACTAAAACAACTTTGTCTGCCACGATTTCAATTTCGCCTGATTTGAGTTGAGGATTTGGATTGTTTCTTTTAGAAACAACACCCTTAACTTGTAAGATGTATTCATTACGAATTTCAGGGACATCTTTTAAATCATCGTTGATAACGACTTGAACGATTCCTGATCTATCTCTTAAGTCAACGAAAAGAATGGAACCTAAGTTTCTTCTCTTGCTCACCCAGCCGACAACTGTTACTGATTCACCAACGTTTTTGATTGATAATTCAGCATTTCTTGCTGTTCTTTCCATATTAGTTTAAATCTCCTTCATCTTTGTGATGATGATGACAACAACATTCACCATCTTCACAGCCATCTTCGTCATCATGACAATGACATTCGTGATCATGTTCTTGCATTTGCTTGATGGCATCTAAATATTCACTGACTGTTAGTTCAGTTTGTTCCTCTGTAACAAGGTTTTTCATTTGTAATGAATTCTTATTGAGTTCATCTTCACCAATGATGATGGCGTATAAGGCACCTTTCTTCACTGCTTTTTTAAGCATCGCGCCTAATTTACCGCCTTCAAAGTTAACATCCACTCTCGCTCCCATCATCCTTGATGAGACAGATAAGGCAAGAGCAGCCTCTTTTGCTTCTTCACAAATTGGGCAAATGTAGAATTCCACTTCGCCTTCTTCATTAAGTTCATTTAATAATTCATCATCGTTAAGAACAGAAACGATTCTTTCTTCTCCAAAGGAGAAACCGACACCTTCTAATTCAGGTCCACCAAATTCTTTAACTAAATTTGAATAGTGACCACCAGCACCGATAGCTCCATAGTTAACACCTTTTTTCGATGTGTAATGGAATTCAAATACTGTTTCTGAATAATAATCGAGCCCTCTCACCAAAGTGTCATCCACTTCATATGGGATTTCCATTTGGGTTAAGGCATCAAGAATGTTTTCAAATCTTTCTTTGCTTTCTTCAGAAAGATAATCTGACATTTTTGGAGCCCCTTTAACGATTTCTTGATCTTCAGGGACTTTGCAGTCGAGAATTCTTAAAGGATTGACATTAAATCTATCCTTACAGTCTTCACACATACCCTCAACTTTATCCGCGAAGTAATTCTTTAGGGCAGCTTTATAAGCTTCTCTTGAGGCTTCATCACCTAAGGTATTGATTTTAAGGGTGACATTAGTGAGCCCAAGGGTTGAAAGCATGCAGTAACCAAGCATGATTGTTTCTAAATCGTTAAAATATGAAGTTCCACCGACACATTCGACACCAAATTGGTTGAATTGGCGATATCTACCAAGTTGTGGTCTCTCATAACGGAACACTGGTCCATTATAATAGGCTTTAATTGGTAATGTTTCAGTCGCGTAGAGTTTATTTTGAACGATTAAACGCATGATACCAGCAGTAAATTCAGGACGGAGAGTCAAACTTCTTTCGCCCTTGTCTAAGAAGGTATACATTTCTTTTCTTACGACGTCACTTCCTTCTCCAACGCCGCGAACAAATACTTCGCTGTGTTCAAGAACAGGAGGTCTCATTTCTTGATAACCAAAAGATTCAGCGATGGAAGAGAAAATGTTTTCAACGAATTGAAATTGTCTAGTTTCTTTTCCAAAGAGATCCTTGGTCCCCTTCACGTTTCTACTTTGCATATATTTCTCCTTTGTTAATGTATAATTCTGGTCACTTCATAAATGGAATTAATTCCAAGAAGTGTGTCTCTAATGTCTCTTAATCTCTTTTGATCAGAGACGAGAACTGTCGCAGTGATGTGTACTTTTTCACCACGATTGATTAAACGGCAATGAATGGATGATAATGACACTTTTAATGAAGACAAAGTATTCATTACATCGGTTAATAAGTTTGGTCGATCGCTCGCTTCAATTAAGATATCGACTGGATAGTTAGCAAATTCAATATCTTCATTCCAGAAGACTTCCACTAGTCTATCTTTTTCGTTAGCGATGTTTGGGCATTTCTTTCTATGAACAGTAATGCCTTTACCTCTTGTGATATATCCAACGATGTCATCGCCAGGAATTGGGGTGCAGCATGTGGCTAAGGAAATAGCAATCTTTCCTACTCCCTTACAATAAACTGGAGCATCACTCTTACTAACTTTCTTGAGCCTTGATTTTTCAGCTTCTGGCTTTCTCTTTATATTGAGGAAATCGATAACGGCATTAGGAGCTGGTTTCTTGCCAGCAACTGCGAAGAATAAATCATCAATAGAATCGAGCTCAAAGTTCTCAAGGAGTTTCTTATTATCGAGATACTCCATCATCTCTTGCTCGTTATATCCTCGATCTTTAAAGGCATCAATAAGTGATGTTTTGCCTTTGGCAATCTTTTCAACTCTAATTTGATCAGCATTCTTTTTTGCTAAAAATTTCTTAATCTGAGATTTTGCGGTGGAAGTCACGACGAATTCTAACCATCTCTCACTTGGTCCGTTAGGATTCTTGGCAGTTTTGATTTCTACCATATCACCAGTTTTTAAGACAGTATTAAGAGGGACCATGACGCCATTAACGAGAGCACCTGTACAGGCATCACCAACTTTGGTGTGAATTCTGTAAGCGAAATCTACTGGTGTGGCTTCTTTTGGAAGCTCAATAACTCTACCTTTTGGAGTAAAGACATAAATATTGGCCTCAAAAATATCTTTTGTGAGGTTTTGCATGTATTCAGAGGCAGATTCTTTATGAGCGTTATCACTTAAAGAGACAAAGTCTCTAAACCAGTGAAGTTTATTTTCAATTTCTTTTTGCTCTTTTTCGGAGTTGTATCCGCCTTCCTTATAAGCCCAGTGAGCAGCAACACCTTCTTCAGCAACTTTATCCATCTCTTCTGTTCTGATTTGGACTTCATAGAAGTTACCATCACCAGAAACAATTGTGGTGTGTAAAGATTGATAAAGGTTTGGCTTTGGCATCGCAATATAATCTTTAAAACGACCTGGAACAGGTTTATAGATTTGGTGAATCAAACCTAAGATTTCATAACACTTCATTTCATCCTTAGTGATGATTCTTAAAGCGAGAATATCATAGATTTCATCGAATGGATGGCCTCTGTTATACATCTTGTTATAGATGCTGTAGATGGATTTAACCCTGGATTCGATAGTGAATGGAATGTTCTTTTCAAAGAGCATATCAGCGATTCTCTTTTTGATGTTATCCAAGGATTTGTTCATCTGTTTAGATTTCTTGGATAAGAGTTTCTTAATCTCTTCGAATTTTTCAGGTTCTAAGTATTTAAGACATAGGTCTTGCATTTCGGATTTGATGGTATCAAGACCTAATCTATGGGCGATTGGAATAAAGACATCGAGTGTTTCTTGAGAAATAGCTTTTTGTCTTTCTGGAGATAAGGCTCCTAAAGTTCTTAGATTATGTAATCTATCAGCGATTTTAATCAAAATAACACGGATATCTTTAGCCATGCCTAAGAAAATCTTACGATGGTCTTCAGCTTCAAATTCTTGAGCGTCGATTTTTGACAATTTCAATCTTTGAATTTTGGTTAAAGAGTCAACAATCATCGCGACTTCAGAACCAAACATCTTTTCAATGTCTTCAGTTGTGACATCTGTGTCTTCAACGACGTCATGTAATAAGGCTGATGTAATTGTGGCAGGACCACTATGAAGAGAAGCCATGATGTAGGCCACTTCAATCAAGTGATGGATGTATGGTTCTCCACTTTTACGATATTGATCTTTATGCTTTTCACAAACAAATTCATAGGCCCTTTTGATCATGGCTCTATCGTTTAAATCCGAGATGTATTCGATGTATAAATCTTCAACTTCTTGGAATGTGTGTAATGGATATCCTCCATTAACAGGTGGTTTCTTTGTTTGCTTTTCCATAATTAATTCTATTTTATAGGGATAGCGATATTTTTTCTATATAAAAAATAGGTGAACCTATATATGGACATTATGAACCATAAAGATTTATTAGATGCTATCGGAACAATAAAAAAACACCCAAAGGGTGTTCTTTTAATATTTAAGTTATTCGAGTTCAAACGCTCCGGTGTAGAGTTGATTGTAGACACCTTTTTCAGCGATTAATTGCTCGTGGGTTCCTCTTTCAATAATTCTTCCGTGATCAAGGACCATGATGCAATCACTGTTTTGAACTGTTGATAATCTGTGAGCGATAACAAATACTGTACGACCTTCCATAAGTTTATCAGTTCCTTCTTGGACAAGTTTTTCAGTTCTAGTATCGATGGATGAGGTTGCTTCATCAAGAATCATACATGGAGCATCAGCGACAGCAGCTCTTGCAATTGATATCAATTGTCTTTGTCCTTGAGATAGGTTAGAACCATTCGCGGATATCATCGTATTAAATCCTTCTGGTAAACGAGTGATGAAATCATAAGCATTAGCGATTCTAGCCGCTTCATAGACTTCTTCATCTGTGGCGTCTAAACGACCATATCTGATGTTCTCCATAACTGTCCCAGTGAAGAGACATGTATCTTGAAGAACCATACCGAGAGATTTTCTTAAATCTCCCTTTTTAATTTTATTAATGTTGATGCCATCGTATCTAATTTTGCCATCAGCGATGTCATAGAATCTGTTGATTAAGTTGGTGATAGTTGTCTTACCTGCACCTGTTGCACCAACAAAGGCAATCTTTTGTCCTGGGTGGGCGTAAATAGAGACATCATGAAGGACGATAGTTCCTGGAACATAGCCGAAATCAACGTGATCCATAAGGATATCGCCTTTAAGTTCAACATAGGTTAATGTTCCATCCTTGTGTTGATGCTTCCAAGCAAACTTTCTGGTTCTTTCATCGGTTTCAACAAGTTTGCCATCCACTTCTTTTGTGTGGACAAGAGTGACATAGCCTTCATCTTTTTCTGGTTGCTCATCGAGAAGATCGAAACAACGAGAAGCGCCTGCCATACCCATGACCATGAAGATGACTTGCTGCGATAAGTTATTAACGTTATTTGTGAACATTCTAGACATCATTAAGAATGAAACGATAACTCCGTAGAATGTGCTTCTTTCGATTGGACCAAAATATGTTAATGTCAAGTTGTTGAATTGAGGGATGATATACATCATAACGCCGACAACGGCAGTTAAAACATAGATGAAGTTACCAATGTTACCGTTGATAGGTCCAGTGATATTACCATGTTTATTAGCTTCAGTAGCGTTATCTTTTAATTGATTGTTCAAGACTTCAAAATCTTGAGTACTCTTCTCTTCATGAGAGAAGACTTTGATGACTTTTAAGCCATTAATTGTTTCTTCAATGTTGCCTTCAACAATACCTAAGGCGCGTTGTTGTTTTATAAAGTAACGTGAAGAACGACCACCTATCACCATGGTGTTCAGTAACATTGCAATGGCTCCAAAGATTACCACAAGAGTCATCCAGATGGAGTTGAGTAACATTGTGACTAAAACAAAGGCCACTGTTAAACCACCTTGAACAGCTGTTGGTAAAGATTGAGAAATAAATTGTCTAATCGTATCAATGTCGTTTGTGTACAAAGACATGATTTCACCATGAGGGTGAACATCAAAGTACTTGATTGGTAAATCCTGCATGTGATTAAACATCTTAATTCTTAGGTTGTTCATGAATTTTTGAGTAACAATCGCCATTGTTCTATTCCAAATCCATGAGGCAAATATACCTAAAAGGTATATAACACCTAAATAAATCAACAAATAGGTGATATTTGTTTCAAGGGTAAGACCCATAGCAGAAACACTATAAATGTCTTTAAATGGGTTTAAACCTTGGTGAACGCTCTCTGATATAGCGGTTGTAATAAAGTTGGTGAAAATAGATGAGGAAAGGTTTGAGAAAACGTTAAAGGCGATGCATAAGAATGAAATAGTTAAGGCAAACGCATGTTTTTGGAAGAGATACTTCAAAAGACGTTTTAGAGTCCCTTTCTTGACTCTTTTTCTTTCTCTAATTCTTACTGGAGGCATTATTTACCACCTCCTACTCTATTTTGAGTGTAATACACTTCTTGATATATCTTATTCCTCTTTAAGAGTTCTTCATGGGTTCCGACATCGTTAATAGAGCCGTCATCCATGATGATGATTTGATCGGCGTCTTCGATAGAAGAGATTCTTTGAGCGATGACAATTTTGGTGACATCTGGAATATCTTCTTTTAATCCTTTTCTGATTAATCTATCAGTTTTGGTATCGACTGCTGATGTGGAGTCATCAAGAATTAAAACCTTTGGTTTTTTAAGAAGGGCACGAGCGATACAAAGTCTTTGTTTTTGACCACCAGAAACGTTTGTGCCACCTTGTTCAATCTTAGAATCAAGGCCATCTTTAAATTGATTGATGAATTCGCTAGCTTGAGCGATGTCACAAGCTTTTTTAATATCTTCATCAGTTGCGTTTAAATCGCCCCATTTAAGGTTGTCTCTAATTGTGCCGGAAAAGAGAATGTTCTTTTGTAAAACAACCGCGACGTTGTCTCTTAAGGTCTTTAAATCGTATTCTTTAACATTATGACCACCGATTTCTACTTTTCCTTCGCTGACATCATATAATCTAGAGATTAAATTGATTAATGAGGACTTACCACTACCTGTGGATCCTAAGATACCGACGAATTGTCCAGATTTGATGTTTAAGTTGATATTTTCTAATGTGTTCTTCTCAGCAGAAGCTTTATATTTGAAATTCACATTATCAAAGATGACAGAACCATCTTTAACTTCGTAAAGTGGGTTCTCAGGGTTATGGATTTCTGGTTCTTCAAGAAGAACTTCACCAATTCTCCTAATGGCTTCGAGAGATAAAACAAGCATGACCATGATCATAGAAATCATCATAAGGGACATTAAGATTTGAATACCATATGTCAAAAGTGATGATAATTGTCCTATGGACAAATCACCCCAAATGATATTTCCATCTGCATCGAGGCTTGACGTTTTAGCGATGATTGAAGCACCAATACCAATAATCAAAATATTGGATAAGTGAATAGTTGTATTCATTAATGGGTTGTTGAAAGCCACAATCTTTTCACCATGAATGAATTCTGCAGTCATACCATTTGAAGCATTATTGAATTTTTCTTTTTCATAATCTTCTCTAACAAATGATTTAACAACACGCATACCAGTGACATTTTCTTGCACTGATTCGTTGAGTTTATCATATTTTTTAAAGACTCTAGTGAATACTTTCATCGCTCCTCTGATGATTAAGAATAAACCAAATCCTACGATTGGAATTAAAGCTATAAATGTGAAGGCCATGAGACCACCAGAAATGAAGGCCATAACCGCGGAGAATATCATCATTAATGGAGCTCTAACAACGATTCTGATGCATAAGGCAAAGGCCATTTGCACTTGGCTGATATCTGTTGTCATTCTCGTTACGAGTGATGGGATAGAGAATTTATCGATGTTTGAGAATGAGAATGATTGCATCTTTTTATAAAGATCTAATCTAAGATTAGTGGCAAGTCCAACAGAGGCAATAGCCGCAGTTTTTCCTGCTAAGATACCACATGTCAGTGAAATCATCGACATGATGACTAAAGCAATCGCAAGCCAGAACAATGAAACATAGATTCCATTACCTAAATTCACGTTTGGGTTGTCATATAGATAGAATTTCATGATATCTGCTGGTTTTTGAATGTATTCAATCGTATCCACAAACATTGACATGATAAATGGAAGAGCGCATTCCATGAGAGCTTCGCCAATCATGAAAATAGGTGTAAGAATCGCGTATTTCTTATACTGACGAACAGATTTTAATATGAGTTTAATCTTTTCTTTCATTTTTTCCTCCTTCCATAATATCAATCATGTGATATAGATTTTGTAATATTCGACTTTGTTCTTCTTTTGAAAAATCTTTTAATAGGTTTTCTCTTAAGGTCTCGTTGCACTTTTTGAAATCGTCCATTATTTTTCTTCCTTCCGGAGCAATCATCAAATGCTTATCCTTTTTATCACGACTTATCAGTTTCTTGTATAACATTCGTTTAATGAGACCACTGACAGTGGATTTTGATAAGGAGAACTTTCGTTCAATATCCACTTGCTTTATTTTTTCTTCTTCATGAGAAAGCAAATACCAAAGAATTCTTCCTTGCTGAGGAGTTAACCCTAATTCTTGAGTTGTCTCATCAAGAGATTTTTCTAATAACTTTGATAAATGTTTCGATAAAAAAATAATGTCCTGGTTTTTGTCCATAACATTATTATATGTTCGCATGCGAACTTAATCAATTATTATACTTATTTATTTTCAATAACGTCAGAAATAACAAATTCGATGTATCTCACTCCGCGATAAGAGTTTTCTTTCATGCTTCCCAAGAAATCAACATATTTGAAATTTGACATAAATTCTTTTGAGAATCCAAAACCTCTAAGTCTTGCTTGTAATGATATTGAGGTAATGATGTGTTCTTGTGTTCTTGAATACATTAATGTATCCGCTTTGATATGATTTACTCTTAAAAGAGGAGCTTTCCATTCTTCTCCAAATGGTGAAAAAGTCTTGATTAATTCATAATTTTCTTCATTAACATCGTTAATAGAAATCTCAATATATTTCTTTTCTGGTTTAACAATTTTTGTATTCTTAACTAAGTTGATAAATCTTTCTTTATATAAATCAAAATCAACATCTTTAATGGAAACACCTGCTGCCATAGCGTGACCACCAAAAGTTTCTTCAAGATCAGCCAATTCTTGGAATGCTTCACTTAAATTAAAACCTTCAATAGATCTAGCACTGCCCTTCAAGATGCCAGGATGGGTTGAATCTTCACTAAAAACAATAGCGGGAACATTACAAAGTCCAGATAATGAGTTAGCGACAAGTCCTAACATTCCTTCATCTAAATCAGATTTGACAACAATGGCAGGATCATCGTTATTTTGAATGGATTCCATGAAGATTTCTTTGGCGTTTTTGCTCTTTTCTTTTCTTAAATCATTATGGGTAACAATCCAATTTTTGTAGGATAGTATCATCTCTTCATCATCAGAGGTGAAATATTTCACTAAACGATTGATGGCAATCGTCTTATTTATTCTTCCAACCGCGTTAATTTTTGGAGCGATTGTTAAACCGATAGAGGTCTCATTAAATTCTTCTCCATCAAGAAGCAAATCAATTGGTAAGAATTCACCTTTTTTATAGTCTTTTATCGCCACTCTTAACAAATCACGATTGAAATCTTTAAGTGGCATCATATCGCTGATTAATGAAATAGCGGCGAGCATAGAAAGGTATTTATCATATCTTCCAATAAGAGCGCTGATGAACATAAAAGCGGTAAAAGCTCCACTGCTCGCAAGATTTGAATACTCAGATATTGTTGGATGGATTATGACGTTAGCAATTGGTAATTCTTCTTGCCTTTCGTGGTGATCAAGAACTAAAACATCAATGCCGGCCTCTCTCAACATCTTGATTGGAACGTTAGCGGCAATTCCGTTATCGACAGTGATGACTAAATCATATTTTTTATCGATTATTTCTTGGGCTTTTGCCTCATTAATTCCGTATCCGTCTAAATATCTATTTGGAATGTAATAGTTTGCATCATAACCAAGATAAGAAAGACCTTTAACTAATATAGAGCATCCAGTAATACCATCCGCGTCATAATCACCATAAATAACAATCTTGTTATTTAAAGAAATGTGTTTTTTCACAAGTTCAACCGCCTCATCCATTCTTTTAAACTTAAATGGAGATGGAATCATATCTAAAGTTACATCACGAGTGAGATGCTCATAATCTTCCTTTGTAATGTTATAGTATTCTAATAGTTTTTCAAATAATGACTTTCTCATATTTTAATTGCATAAAAGCCACCAAACCGGTGGCTATAAATGTTAATCGTTAATGCCGATAAATATTGCTTCTTCTGGTTCTGCAGACTTCTTGACTTTGACGTTTTTCTTTTTCTTTCTAGCTTTTGGTTTTCTCTCGATTTGAACTTTGGAGAATAACTTATAGAAGAGTTGAGAAATAGGGCCAAAGAGAGTTAAGACCGCTAAAGCACCAAGGAGTAATCCTACGACTAAGATAATGTATGGAGAAGAAGCCTTTAATGGTCCAAATCCATAGAAGCAGACACTGACGACAAGAGCGAGTGAGAGGAAGGCCATAATCATTGTTGCAGAATAGGATGTTCCTCTTTCCATGATCTCGTTTCTATGTTCAACAGAACGATCTCCACTTCTATCTTCAAGAACGAGTTCTCTTTCTCTATTCATAAGGAAGATTTCCATGATGAGTAAAGCGGCAGCGATGCCAGGAAGAACGGCTAATGCGTAGGTTGAAATAGGTGTTCTTAATAATGAGAAGATACCCATTGCAATTCCGGTGACGCCAGATGTCACGAATAAGGTGGTTAAACCTCTGCTTAAGCGGTATCTGAGCATGAGATAAACTGTAAGAACAGCAACACCAACAAATGTTGCGAGTGTGATGGAACTAAATCCAGGACGATCTGGTGTTCTATCGACCACTGTCTTTAATGTGGCTGTACAGTTAGCAGATAATTCTTCGCTTGATAATCTATCTCTTAAGATTTCGTTAACTTCATTAATATTTGAAGTTCCGACGCTCTTATCATAGATTTGGGTGTCGAGTTTGAGCTCACCTTTTAATGTTACTACATAGTAGTAATGGGTGTATGTGAAGTCGATAGAATCCTTACGGATTGTTTCAGTCATTGGATCAGCAACATAAACTTCACCCTCCATTAATGAACCGAGGGATTTTAAGTCAGCTTCTGCTTTTCCTTCTTCATAGATAAGCATATCATCTAAGATAGCTTTAACTGATGATTGAGTGAAAGCATATTCATTATTTGTGGCTTCAAAATAGATTTCTGAAGTCTTAACTTGATTTGTTTGATAATTGTAGAAGTTGCCTTTGTTTAAAGCACCAAAGGTGATCATACCAGCAAGAGCGGCAACAAATAAGACAGCAGTTACAATACCAACTGGTTTTTTGGATTTTGTGAAGTTTCTATCCGCAAATGGACCAAAGTATGATTGTTTTTCTTCATTAACAATGTTTGGAACTTTGCTTGGATCAACTCCAAATAAAGAGTATTTGCCAGTTAATTTTGTGGTGTTAGCAAGCATCCACATAAGTCCTCTTAAACCTAAGGTGTTAAGGACGAGTGAACATAAACCGCCTAAAACTAAAGCAGCACTTAATCCTTTCATCGCACCACCACCGAGTAAGAAGACAAAGGCGCCGATAACAATGATAACAACATTGATGTCAACAATTGGGAGTAAGGATCTCTTAGCAGCTTCGGAATTGGCTTTCTTTAAGCTTCTACCACGGTAGCATTCTTCCGCGAGTTTAACATTATATGTTACAACAGAGGCAATGGATGCTAAACCAACGATGACAATACCAATAATGGTTGCCATATTGAATTCAACGCCGATTAAGATTAAGAAGCTGAAAGCACCAAATAAAGAGACAAGTGTTGTAGCAATGCCACCTAATGCCCCTAATTTATAAAGGGCGATGAGGAGTAAGGAAACGATAGCAATAGCTACTAATGTAGCGATTAATGTTCTGGATAAAGCGATGGTTTCATGAACTGTACCTAAAGCGATTAAACTTTCGGTTAATGGAGCACATAAATCATCATATAAGAAGGTAACTTTATAGTTAAGTTCAGAAGCATTGAGCAAGTTTACATAGTAATTTGCACGATAATATGATTCTTGAAGATCTTTAATTGTTGAACCTTGTGGGGAAACTGTGGCCACTAATTGTTCATCGTATTCGCCATCTTCATTGATTGTGTATTGAGAAATGTCAAATGGAATAAGGATTTTCTTTTGCATTTCTGAGTCGTTTTGTGAAGCCTCATAGGAGTCAACGTCTTCGACGAAATCGTACCAAAGGTAGAGATAAACTTTTGTTTCTTCTTCACCTTCAGCAGCAGGAGCAGCTTCTTCGAGTTGTTTCTTGGCTTCATCGACAACAGCTTTGAATGGGTCACTAACATTGACAGGTAAGACTAATTGAGGAATATTGTTTTCACTCTTAACATAAGCAGCTTTATCAGATTTGAAGTCTTCACTACGGACGATCTTGTCTGTGGAAGTTGTGATTGCTAATGATGCGTTGAATGTTAAGTAGTTAGAAATCATGGTGTAGTGTTCAGAATTTTCTGAATCATTGAATCTAACTTTAACTGTGTCATAACCAACGGTGTCAATCTCGTATTTGGTAACGCCAGCCTTATCAAGTCTTTCTTCCATGATGTCAGCGATTTCCACTACTGCATCGCTGTTATTGTTTTCGTCAAAGATTGCTTCTTCATCTTCTTTATCAGAGATGCGGAATACTAATTCACGACCACTTTGATATTCAAGATTAGAACGTAAGTTTAAAGCGACAGTTGAAAATGTCACTCCAACGAGAACAATCGCGGTAAATACTGTAACAATATAAGCCCAAAGTCTTCTCATAAATGTTGCCTCCTAAAATAAGGTAATAATACAGATGCGCTAATGCGCCTAATAAATAAAATACTACAAAGTATTTTCTAATACAATAAAATCTTTGCGCATACGCGCACGAAAAAGAAAAAACATTTCAATAATAAAAATTATTAAAATAATTTTCCTTGGTGAGCAATCTTCAAATGCTCATAGGCTTTTGTGGTCGCCATTCTCCCTCTTGGGGTGCGATCAATCAAACCAATCTGTAAAAGATATGGTTCATAAACATCTTCAAGGTTCATAATTTCCTCTCCGATAGCGTTGGCTAAAACCTCTAAACCAACTGGTCCACCATTGAATCTTTCAATGAGTGTTTTTAAATAACGGATATCGACATCATCAAGTCCGATGGAATCAACTTTAAGGGCTTTTAATGCCATTAAAGCATCATTTAATGTGATATCGTCTTTTCCTTCATAATTTGCAAAGTCTCTCACTCTTTTTAAGAGTCTATTTGCAATTCTTGGCGTTCCTCTTGAACGCTTGGCAATTTCTTGTGCTGCACTATCTTCAATGGTGACATTAAAGACTCTCGCACTTCTTAAAACGATTTTTTTGATTTCTTCTTCTGTGTAGAAATTAAGTTTTTCTGTGATACCAAATCTCGCTCTTAATGGAGATGAAATATCACCAGCTCTTGTGGTTGCACCAATTAAAGTAAATGGAGGAAGAGTAAGATTTAATGCTTTAGCATTAGAATCGCGATTAATCATGATTGAAAGTTTAAAATCTTCCATTGCTCCGTATAAAACTTCTTCCACGACTCTTGGGAGTCTATGAATTTCATCGATGAATAAAACATCACCTGGTTCAAGCATGGAAAGGATGGAGGCTAAATCTCCGGTTTTTTCAATAGCCGGACCATTTACTAAATGAATGTTAGCATGCATTTCATTAGCAATGACATTGGCAAGGGTAGTCTTTCCAAGTCCTGGAGGACCATATAACAAAATGTGATCGAGAGGTTCATCTCTATGCAGAGCGGCACCAATAAAGATCTTGAAATTGTTTTTCAAGTCTTCTTGACCGACATATTCTTTTAAAGATTGTGGTCTTAAGGAAGTCTCATACTGAGCTTCTTTTTTATCGATATTTGCATCAAGGAGTCTACTCATATACTATTTTTTCCTTAATTTTGCGAGTGCCATTCTTAAAACATCTTCACTAGAGGCATTTGGTTCATTGATTTGAGATAAAACTCTATCAATAGCCGCACCTTTAAAGCCAAGACCTTTAAGAGCATCATATACTTCATCGTACATTTTTGGATTTCCTTTAGAACCAGTAAGTTGGCCTTTCAAATCAAGGATGATTTGCGCCGCTGCTTTTGCTCCAATTCCAGGAAGAGCTTTTAAATAAGCAACGTTATTAGATGCGATAGCACTTAAAACAGCCTCTGGTGTAGTTGTGGATAAGGATTGAATAACGGTTTTTGGACCTAAGCCTTTTACTTTTATCAAAGATAAGAAGACTGATTTTTCTTCTTTTGAAGAGAATCCAACAAGGTATTCTTCATCTTCTCTAACCACTTTATATGTATAAACGATTCTTTCTTGACCAAGTTCAAAATCTGATGGATGGGAGACTAAACATTCATAAGCCACTCCATTAACATCAACAACGATTGAAGATTCGATTTGATCAACAATTTTACCTTTTAAATAATAAATCATCTAATCACCTCAATTTATCATAATAAAGAATACTAATACTCCAAGGAGTATCAGAGCACTGACAAGGATAGCAATAATCGTTAAATCTTTCTTAGTTGACATAGTCAAATTCAAAGTCATCTAATATGACATTGTCTCCGTTTTGTGCTCCCATTTTTTCAAGCTCATCATCAACACCAATTTTTCTTAAGTGTGTAATGAGTTTCATCATACCTTCGTCTGTGGTGATATTTGTCATCTTGTAGTATTTGATAATCTTATCGCCATAGATTTCGAAGTTATGCATATCAAGTCGACGAATATAGAATTCTTTTTGCTCATCTTCTAATTCGTAGACTTTGGTGTCGAGCACTTCCTCTTCACTTCCTTCAAGAGGGAAGATTGGTGTGACATCAAGTAAATCGGCGCATTTATATAAAAGTTCATCGATTCCTTCGTCTGTTAAAGCAGAAATAGGAATGATTGGAACATTTATTTTCTTTTTTAATTCATTAAGTCTATCAATAGCTCCTTCTTCATCCATTTTGGAAGCGACAAGAATTTGTGGACGATTGATAAGACCAAATCCGTATTGTTTTAATTCTTCGTTGATAGAAACATAGTCATCATATGGATCTCTACCTGATAAGCCCATATCTATGACATGAACGATAACTCTACATCTTTCAATATGTCTTAAAAATTGGAGTCCAAGACCTTTGCCAAGGTGAGCTCCTTTAATTAGGCCTGGAAGATCAGCCATAACAAATGAACGACCATCTTTTGTATTAACAACGCCTAAATTAGGAATAATAGTTGTGAATGGATAATCAGCAATTTCTGGTCTTGCCGAACTGACTACACTTAAAAGTGTAGATTTACCAACTGATGGAAAACCAATAACGCCAACATCAGCTAAAAGTTTAAGTTCAAGAATTAATCTCTTCTTTTCTCCTGGTTCACCATTTTCAGCAATGCGAGGAACTCTATTTGTCGATGATTTAAAACAAGCATTTCCTTTTCCACCTCTTCCGCCTTTGGCTACAAGAAGTGTTTTTCCTTCTTCTGATAAATCACCTAAGAATTTATTGCCATCTTCAAGATAGACTACTGTTCCAATTGGGACATCGACATAGACATCTTCGGCATATTTTCCGTATTTAAGTTTTGTGCCACCCTTTTCACCATCGTTTGCTTGAATACAAATGGAATGTCTAAAGTTGAAAAGAGTATTCACTTTTTGACGTGCAACTAAATAAACGCTACCGCCTCTACCACCATTTCCACCAGATGGTCCGCCTTTAGCGACATATTTTTCTCTACGGAAAGCGATCATTCCATCTCCGCCTTTTCCGCTTCTAACTTCAATTACTGCACGATCTATAAACATAATTGTCTTTTATTATTATAAATAATATCAAAATAAAAGACCACAATTAAGTGGTCTTTAATAAAACTTTTTTAACTCTTATTTGCTTGCGATAACTTTAACACAAGTTTTATCTTTTCCGAGTCTTTCGTATTTGACGATACCGGAAACAGTTGCGAAGATTGTGTCATCTCCACCACGTTTTGTGTTTTCACCTGGGTAGATTCTTGTTCCTCTTTGACGATAGATGATACTACCAGCATGACACCATTGACCATCAGCGACTTTAGCACCTAAACGACGACCAGCTGAGTCACGACCATTCTTCGTGGAACCAACACCCTTTTTAGAAGCGAAGAGTTGTAAATTTAATTTAAACATCATAATGATGATAACCTCTCTTTTCTATAAAATTTCGATTTTGATGAACTGCTTATTGTCTTCTTGTAATGTCTTTAGTCCAGAGACAATTGTTTCTAAGACAACCTCATCATGTTGGCTAATTTCCCCAATTGCTTCAACCTTAACATCTCCTTCAGCAATGTGAACTTTGAATTGTTTAATATCTCTGATATTATTCAATCCTCCAATCACTACAGCAGAAGCTCCGGCACAAACGAGATCGTGACCGTATTCAGCACTGTCAGCGTGACCCTTCATAACAAGGGAAGAGAATTTGTTATTTTTGTAAGCAATTTGTACTTTAAGCATAATTAAGCGTTGATTGATTCAATAACTAAGCAAGTATATGGTTGACGATGACCAATTGTTTTGTGATAGTTAGCCTTGCTCTTGTATTTGTAGACTCTGATCTTCTTTGAAAGACCTTGTTTGACAATTTTGGCAACGACGGTTGCACCTTGAACGTATGGTGTACCAACTTTGGCCTTCTTATCGCTAACGAGAAGAACTTTGTCAAATGTCACTTGTGCTTCAACTTCACCTTCGAGCTTTTCAACATAGATTTGTTGACCAACTTCGACACGGATTTGTTTACCACCAGTTTCGATAATAGCGTACATAATGCCCCTCCTTTTTCTTAAGATTCACTAAGGACTCGCTATTGAGGTAACAATTATTTGTTTTTAGAAAACCTTTTCTAAGCGGTTGTAGCTAGTGAGGCGACAACGCAAGTAATATATCACGCGGGTATGACTAAGTCAACAATTGTTTTTAGGAATTAAATATTTATATTTGCCTCCTTAAATGAGAAATAGTCTTTTCTAGAAATAATGACGTGATCAACTAGTTCTAAATCATATCTTTTTGCCTCTTTGATTAAGGCAATTGTGAAGGTTATATCTGCATCGCTTGGAAATGATGAATCTCCAATGTGATTATGAAAGATATAAAACTTAGAGCCACCATTGATAAAAATCTCTCTTAAAATATCTTTGTTTGAGGTATGAATGTTATTATTCGTTCCTTTATAAAGTATCTTTTCTGTGATGATATGAGACTTTTTATCTAAAACGATTAATCCCATGACTTCTTGTTGATATGTCGAAAGTGTCTGTTGATACTTTTTAAAGATGTAATCAGCATTTATTGTTGTTGATTCGCTTTCCACTTTTGCCATCGATATCCTTTTTGAGAGTTCAAATATGGATGCCAATTTCATCGATGTGACACTGGATATTCCATCGATATTTTCTAATTCTTTATAAGGAGTGTTAAATAATCCAAGAAGTCCTTTTTCTTTCAATAAATCATGAGCGATATCGATGACATTTTTGTTCTTTGTTCCACTTCCAATGATGATCGCAAGCAGTTCAACATTTGAAAGAGAATCTACTCCATAACGGGTTAATTTTTCCCTTGGTCTTTCCTGTATTGGTAAATCTAACATTTTCATTCTGCCCAACTAAATTTCCAGCCTCCAGGAACATTTGTTGATCCCTTTGATGAGAGGAACAACTTATAAATAACCACGGCCATAACAGCGATTGCCATAATAGCCATTACTGTGGCGAGGCTTACAGCCCCTACTTGATGCTCGATCAATTCTTGTTCATTCATCTTTACTAGTTTCATATTATCCTCCTTTCCTTTTAGGGGGAGGACCCCTTGATAAGTTCACTCTAAAGATTTATAATATCTTTGTGTTGTGAGAGATGCTTTGCTGCATCCCTCTTTTATTTTTCATCTCACTTTTTTAAGGTG
>CAMOSS010000001.1 GCA_946625055.1 uncultured Caryophanales bacterium | reverse complement strand
TCTATTTCTTGTAACGAAATAGAACACGATCATTGCGACTAAAGTCGCACCTGCTAATGAATATCCAAGAGCAACAAATAATGACTTCCTTTGAAGAATCATGATGAATGCTCCAACAAGAATAACAACTGCCACGACCATTGAGATGTTACTGATCATTCTTTGTTTTTTGTAAGCTTGTAAAATATCTTTTCTAGACTCTTCGATTACTTCATTATATGGTCTACCATCTGGTTCTTCTTTTTTAACTTCAACTTCGGTTGATGATAATAAAGCGTCGATACTGTCTTTTTGTGGTTCTTCTTTAGAAGCTACTTCTTCAACAGGTTCTTCTGCTGGTTGTTCTTCTTTAACTTCTTCAGGAATATTTTCAATTTTTTCTTCTTCCATAAAAAACACCTCGCTGCTTTCAAATATATCATATTTATGAAAGCAAAGATAGACGAGGCGTAATTTTTTGTAATTTTGATACTTTTAATAAGTATTTCTCTTCACCGGGAACATGTTATTGATGTGTAAAAGTGGTCCGTACATCGCCATGATAATACCAAAACCAGCAACACCAGATAATAAGACATAAAGTGAGTTATAGATCATCGCGGCTTTTAAGTCATATCCGTAGATAACCATTGATGATGTTGTGCCACCAACAAATCTAACCATTGTTGATAACAAACCTGCTAATAGCAAGAACAACAAACCCTTAATGTTGTAGGTCTTTTGTTCTGGAGAAAAGATGAAACGTCTGAAATATCCAACAACCGCTACTGAACCAAATCCAATAAGGTAATCAAATGGATAAGTAGCAAAACCATAACCATCTGTTAAGCAAGTTAAGAGTCCATAAACGATACCACCACAAACAAATCCGTGTGATGGGCCATGTCTAAGAGCAATAATCATTAATGGGAACATTTGGAAATTGACTGAACCACCGGTTGCAGTGACAGGAATCTTAATAAAGTTAAGCCCGAAAGCAAGGGCAATCATGATAGCTTCTTCAGCGATATCTCTAACGGAAAATTCTACACTTTGTAGGTTGCAAGATAATGAAACCATAAAGGCTAAAGAAGCAAAGAAGATTGATACAGCACCACCCCAGGCAATTTGAGCGCCATGTGTCTCTGGAACAACAATTCCTCCAGGTGGAACATCCTTGCCAACGACAATGCAATTTGACAATACATCGTTTTCTTCAGCAGCGAAAAATTCTCTAGCTAAAATAAGGAAACAAATCATAACAGCAAAGCACATGACAGCAACTGTAAGAAGATCGGTTTTCACAAATTTACCAAGGATTATGAAAATGATACCACCGAGTGCAAGGCCTAAAACAATATACATTGTGAAATTGAGTTTATATCCTGTTGTGAAATAGGAAATGAGATTCATATTATAAGCGTAATCGGTTTTAGAAACCTGCTCATTTAAGGCATCATACACTCTTTCTCTAATTTCAAAAGAAACGACTGGAGCAAACAAAAATAAAACGGCTGCAATTGCGAAAACTATTCCGAAAATATAGCCAAATTTCCCGTAAAACTCCCTAAAATTTTGATTATTTTTCTTATTTTCCATAAAAAACCTCCTCTGGTGAGGAGTTAAAAACAATCTCCTACGCCAGCATTATCTGGATCAGGTACGGTCGATTCAGTATCAGAATCCTCTCAGCCGGGTTCTCCCAGCTCCCACATAAAATAATAGCACTACCTATTTTGCCAATCAATAGGGCTTATACCATTCTTAACAAGATATTCATTCGCGAGTTTGAAATGGTTGTTTCCAAACCATCCACCTCTATTCGCACTTAATGGTGATGGATGGACAGATTCTAAGATTAAATGATGTGGATTTGTGATTGCTGGTTTTAGCTTTTTAGCATTTCCGCCCCATAGCATATAGACAATTGGAGCGTCGCTTCTTTCTAAATATGCAATCGTATCCATTAAGAACTTCTTATATTCATCAATATTATGACTCAAAGGCATATGCGCACGCACAGAAAGTATCGCGTTTAAGAGCAATACTCCTTGTTCAGCTAAATAGGTTAAATCTCCACTACTATAATTCATCGGACATCCATATTCTTTTTCGATTTCTTTATAGATGTTGACTAGAGATGGAGGAACTATAACTCCTTCTGGAACAGAAAAAGACATACCCATGGCTTGCTTTGGTTCGTGATATGGATCTTGACCAATAATAACAACCTTAACATTATCAAATCTGGTCTTATCAAACGCGTTAAAAAGGAGTTTCCTTGGTGGATAACATTCGTGTTCAGAGTATTCTTTATTCAAAAACTCGTGAAGAGATTTTGAATAGTCTTTCTCTTTTATTTCTTCAAAGAATTCTTTCCAGGTGTTCATATGGATATTGTATCACTAGGCAAAAATTATTTGTAATTTTTATTGTGTAGGTCTATTATTTAAGCACCTTATGAAAATCCTTTATATCACCACTGCAATGGAACAAGAAGACTATCGACTTTTTTCAAAGTTGTGGTCAATTCAACCAAATCCATCTAATCAAATCTTTAACAACAAGATGATTAGATCGCTTTCCTTAACACATGATGTAGATGTTTTATCTATCAGACCATTATCTAGAAAACTTTGTTCTGTAAAATCTCTTCCTTTTAGGGAAGTCGCTGATAATCATATCACATGGCATTACACCACTGTTAAAGGTGGAAGTTTCATGCGTAAACAATACGCGATGAGAGACTTTAAAAAGTGCCTCTCTAAAACCATAACAAAGGATTACGTTATCTTTGTTGATACAATCAATCCTATTTGTCTTACTTTAGCGGCCAAAATAAAAGAACAATATCGTATCCCTCTTATCGGAGTGTGTATCACTTCGCCTTCCAATATTAATGGGACCATGCGTTCTTATGCTTTAAAGATATTTGAACTCGCTAAAAACTGTGATGGCTATATTTCTTTAACCGAAGACTTAAATGACCTCTATAACGAGAATTTCAGACATTCATTAGTAATTGAGGGTCTTGTGGATAAAGATCGCCCAGAAATCAATTTAGAGCCAAAGAAACCATATTTCTTCTACAGTGGTTCAATGTTAAACAAATATGGTGTGTATAATCTTATAAAAGCCTTTAGAGGCGTTAATAGTCTAAACTATGAACTCTTAATCGCTGGACACTCAGTAAACCAAGAAGAAATAAAAGAAGCTACCAAGAAGATGAAAAACATTAAATACTTAGGTACACTTCCTCACTCCAAGGTTTTAACTCTTCAATCTAATTCGATTGCAAATATCAATCCGAGACCAGTCTCACAAGATTTGAATAGATATTCTGTTCCATCAAAGTTATTCGAATATCTCTCCTCTGGTTCTCTCACTATTTCCACCATGCAACAAAAATTAGCCTCAGAAATAAGTGATGCTATATGGGTAGAATCTAACTCAGTTGAAGATCTTAGAAATGCAATGCTTGAGGCTCTTGATTTAAAAGAAAAAGCTAGAAAAGATATTGCTAAGAAAGCTAAAGAAAAAGTCTTATCAATCTACTCTTTAGAAAAAGTAAATGAAAGACTTGATGAATTCTTAAAGAACTTCCAAAAGCGACATTAATGGTCGCTTTTAATTTATTAAAAAAGTGATGCACCTTTCGATGCATCACATTTAATTTTATTCAGCAGATTCGCTGGAATCGGTTGCGGTTTGTTTGACAACAGGATTTCTGTTTTCGTCATATTCCCAAACGAGATCGAGACCGACGTAGTAGTTTGTTAAACCTTTGTTCCAATTTTCATCCCAAGATTTATAAATCTCAGAAGAGAATGGATATTCAACGAACACTTTTAAGGCTGTTGAAGTCTTTTCAAAGGCATTCTCACCAACGAATTTTACCTTTGTGGTAAGAACAACATTACCGATTAATGTTGATCCTCTAAAGGCGTTTTTACCGATGTAAGAGACGTTAGAACCAGTAAGTCTGATGTTTGAAATCTTGGCGTTTTCAAATGCAGAATCGCCAATCTTGTTGACTGAGTATTGGATACCGCCAATTTCAATTGTTGGACCAACGATAAGTTCATTAATATCACTAACAATACCGGTAATCATCGCAGATTTAGAATTTGCTTCATCAGATCTGAGGAGATATTCGATACCATTAATTGTGACTAATCCGGTTTCATCTTTAACACCGAAGTAGACTGGTCTATCATCTGGGTTCCAGTTATCGTTAAATGTTGCAGGTTTAGCATTTACTTTGCAGTAAATCTTTGCGCTGGAACAGCCTTCAAAGGCATTTTCACCGATGGTGGTGACTGATTCTGGAATGGTAATAGAAACCAAGTTTTCACTATGGGCGAAAGCGTTCTTGCCAATTTCAGTAACTGGTAAACCTTTAATAGTTTCTGGGATGACAACAACTTTAAGATTGCTATTATGTCCTGTGACGACAACGTGGTCACCAACGACGACATAATCAACGTCATCTTTAGCTTCATATGTTTCTGTATTAACACCGAAATAGACTGGTCTATCATCTTTATTCCATCCGCTTAAGTAACCAGCTGGTTCACTACTAGCTTGACAATAAATTGTTAAGCGGTCGTTACTAGAGAAGGCACCTTCTTCAATCTTTGTGACTGAAGATGGAATATAAAGATATGTCATTGTGGTTCCTGTTAGGAATTCACTACCGATACCTGTAACACTATAATCCTTAACACCACTATTAATTGATGTTGGGATAGTTTCTCTTTCACTTGGTGAAGTGAATTTTAATAATCTTGCTGTGTGATCGGTATTTTCACAGGCTTTGAATGTAGAGTTATTAATTGGGCCAAATGTTCCCCAATATGCTTGGGCATCTTGAACATTCCATTTGAAATCCCAACCGTTTGGTCTAGTTGCACTTTCAGCATAAATGGTTGTATTTCTCTTATCTCTAATAGCGCTATCGGCGATACATTCGACATTGCCTGGAATGATAAGAGCGATTTCTTTATCAAAACCATTAAATGCGTTAGTGACGATTAATTTGGTTTGATTATTGATAGTCACTCTATCCGTATTAGAGACCATGGCTTGTGTAACTGTCTTTAAAGCAAAGAAGTCGTTGGTCTTAGAAACAAGATAGTTACCATTACTTGTGTTATTCGTGCTATCAATTTCATTTGATAAGGCTAAAGCAATAAATCTAGTATTATCATCAAATTTATATGTTGGATTTTCAGCTTTTGTATCTTTTGCTAAAGCCACAACATATGGGTTTGTTGAATTACCTAAATATTTAATGCCATCATCTTTTGTTGAAATGGTTTCATCTTCAAGATCGAGTAAGGCTTTGAAAGCGTTAGGACCAACGTCTGTTAAACTGCTTGGGAGAGAAATAGATGTTAAGGCCACTAATTTATCATCAGCCATAAAGTTATCGTTAATACCAGTAACACGGTAGTTATCTGTACCGATGGTTTCTGGGATAACTAAATCATTAGATGTACCTTCGTATTGAACAATTGTCGCGGTGATGCCATCACTGTTAATAGAGAATAAGAAGTCGCCTTCTTCTTCGATACCGATGGAACCGGTGACATATTTTGCTGGGTTTGTTTTTCCGTTCCAATCTGAAGACCATCTATTTGGAATAGAAGAGGCTTCAATAGAAATGTAAAGTGAGCTAGAACATTCAGCAAAGGCGTTGCTCTTAATTGTAGAGACATTCTTTGGAATACTAATTCTTGTTAAAGCAGTACAACCTCTAAAGGCATATGTTTGAATTTCAGAGACTGTGCTTGGGATTGTCACTGTTGTTAAAGCAGTACAACCAGCAAACATTGAGTTTGTAATAGAGGAGTATTCTCTTGTATCTGTATCAAGAGCAGCAATTTGAACTGGAGTGAGGTTCTTTCTTTCTGGAAGATCAACACTGACGAGTGATGTACAACCATTAAATGCATTTGAAGAAATTTGTCTCACGGTATTTGGGAAGCTAAATGATGTTAAAGCAGTACATCCTTTAAAAGCTTTTTGTCCCATTGTTCTCATTAATGAGTTAGAAAGATCATCATAGACAACATCTTCTAATTTTTCGCAGCTTTCAAACATAGAAGCAGCAATATTTGCCACACTTGTTGGAATAACAACGTGTTTAAATGATGTCTTTGCGAAGTTTGAACCTTCTTCACCACTTGATGAGTTGGTGGTATTAACAAGTGAAGATGGGAAATAGAGTGTGTCATCATCTGTATCACTGGCTAAGATAGCACCGTTATCATCATATCTCTTGATAGAGTGTAATTTTGTGGAGTTATAGAATGCTTTAGAGTCAATTCTTGTGATGTTGGATTTATAAAGTTCAACACTTTCAAGGTTTGCACAGTTAGCAAAGACATTATCATTAATAATCTTTACTTCTTTAGGAACTCTAAAGTTTGTTAATTTTGTGTTTCTAAAGGCGTTCGCGCCGATAGTTGTAATATTGTTAGCTTCGGTGAATGTCACATTGGCTAAATTTGTATTTTCAAACAATCTGGATTCGATTGTGGTGATGGTTGAAGGAATTGTCATTGAGGTGATGTATTTACATCCTTTGAATGCACCTTCACCAACACTGGTCACGCCTTCATTTAAGGAAGTAAGAGAAATCTTTGTTCCTTGGAAGGCATATTTACCAATGGTCTTAACAACGTCGAGGTTGATAACTTCACTAAAGTTAGAACAACCATCGAAAGCGTATTCACCAATGTTTGTATTTGTGTCGTTAAGAGCAGCTTTCTCTAAATTTGTGCAGTTTTGGAAAGCATAACTTGAAACGCCACTTAAGTATTCTGGTGTCTCAACGAAAATGAGTTCAGAGAAATCTTTGAACAAGCCATCCATCCACTTGGTAACTTTAACGGAAGAGTTGTTTTGACCAAGAGGAGAAAGGGTTGAGAAGTCAAAGACTAAGGCATCATCTTTATAGACATCAACGAACTCAGAATCGCTAGAAGCGACGAATGCGAGTTTGCTTTTGCCAGAATCTTTTAAGAGTTTTTCTTCATTGACATAGACCAAGATTGAGTTGATGTATGTCACATCATTTTTCTTCCAATTTTCTTTATAAATCGTTCCATCGAAGGCGGAATTGCCGATTTTTTCAATATTTTTGGAGAATTTAAATGATTCTAACTTTTCACAGTTTAAGAATGCTCCATCTCCGATTGTGGTGATGTTGTTAGACATCTCCACTCTCTTTAAACGGTTACATCCTAAGAAAGCTTGATCATCAATTCTGGTAATTGGGTGGCCATTAATCTTGGCTGGAATTTTGAATGTTGATGGATATTTGGAGTTGTTATCGATTGATCTAATATAAGCGGTAACTTGACCTTTGTAAGGTCCATCAGCATCTGGTTCAATGTTAAGACCATAAGTGATATAGGCCATGTTTTGATAGTCACTTAACCAGTCAGTGACAGCAAAGTAATAAACTAAACCTAAGGAGATAATTCCCACACCTAAAGCGGAGAATCCGACAATAAAGTTACGTTTTCTTTTGTTTACTTTGGAAGGTACTACGGTGTCATCAATGACATCAGCACCGAGTTCAGATACTAAACGTGCCATTATTTCTTTTCACCTCCTAGTCTTGCTAATTCAGCTTTCATCGCTTCGAATTCAGGAGTGTTACATCTGACAAAGTGGCCAGGTTCAATCTCTCTAAATTCTGGCGCATCACTCTTGACGTAGTGATGTTGCATTGGGTTATAAACAACAATCTTTTTCTTTCTTTCAATCTTTGGATCTGGGATTGGGACTGCTGTTAATAAGGCTTTGGTATATGGATGAAGCGGGGCTTCAAACAATCTATTAGCAGAACAAAGTTCGACAATCTTACCAGCGTAGATGACTGCGATTCTATCAGAGATGTATTTAACAACTGATAAGTCGTGAGCAATGAATAAGACTGTTAAGTCTCTTTCTTGTTGGAATTGTTTGATGAGGTTTAAGACTTGGGCTCTAATAGAGACGTCAAGAGCAGAAATTGGTTCGTCAGCGACGATAAATTCTGGGTTCATAACCATACATCTTGCAATACCAATACGTTGTCTTTGACCACCGGAGAACTCGTGTGGATAACGAGATAAGTATTCTGGTCTAAGACCGACTCTTTGCATCATTTCGGTGACTTTATTCACTCTATCGGCTTCATCATCATAGAGATGGAAGGCTCTTAAACCTTCAGAGACGATATAGTCAATGTTTGCTCTATCGTTAAGAGAATCACCTGGATCTTGGAAGATCATTTGAATCTTTGTCTTTAACAAACGTTCTCTTTTCTTTGGAATCTTTCCAGAGATTTTCACGTTGTTATATGTAATTTCACCACCGGAGACTTTATTAATTCTAATAATTGCTCTTCCGATTGTGGTTTTACCGGAACCAGATTCACCAACTAAACCTAAAATTTCTCCACGTTTAATGTCTAAATTTAAGTGGTTGATAATAACTCTTTCGAGTGTTCCGATTTTAAATGAAATACGAACGTCTCTCATCTTGACGATGATGTCATCGGCAGGGGTACCTCTTGTGATATCTCTACCTTTTTCAAATTCATCATCTTTTGGATCAAGAGCGTTTTTATGTTTCTTAGGGGCTGGAATTTCAGATTCCACTTTTTCTTCCCCATTAAAGATTTCTTGATAAGAAGAATCCATACCACTAACAGATTCCACCATTTCATCTTCTCTTAAATCTTGAGCGGTTGGATGTTCAACTGAAAGAGGTTCAGTGTTACTAAGAGGTGATAAAACATCTTTACTCACTGGAGGTTTTTCTAAATTTTTCTTACTCATAGTCTTCTCCCTCCTGTCTCTTAAGTTCTGTTGCCGCACCTTTCATTCTTAAGTGGAGTTCTTCGATGACTTTTGGTTTCTTGACTTTTGGAGCGTTTGGAGAAAGTAACCATGTCTTCGCCCAGTGTGTTTCACTGATCTTAAAGATTGGAGGTTCCATAACAAAGTCAATATTCATCGCATATTCGTTTCTTGGAGCGAATGCGTCACCGATGATTTCTCCAGCAAAGGATGGAGGGTTACCGACGATAAATGATAATGGTTCATCTTTAGTGCCTAATTGTGGTAATGAAGCAAGCAAGGCCCATGTATATGGATGTTCTGGATGATAGAAGACATCTTCCACTGTTCCATATTCCACGATTTGACCGGCGTACATAACGGCGATTCTATCAGCGACGTTAGCAACAACACCTAAGTCATGGGTAATAAAGATTGTTGTCCATTTGTATTCTTCTTGGAGCTCTTTAATAAGAGCGATAATTTGAGCTTGAACTGTTACGTCTAAGGCTGTGGTTGGTTCGTCACAGATTAAGACTTCTGGACGGCAGGCTAAAGCGATAGCGATAACAACTCTTTGTCTCATACCACCTGAATATTGGAATGGATAATCGTTATATCTTTCTTCTGGGTTAGGAATTCTAACTTTTGCAAGAAGTTTAATAGCTTCTTCTTTGGCTTCTTTTTTAGATAAGCCATGGTGAAGAATTAAAACTTCAGAGATTTGATATCCAATAGTCAAAAGTGGATTTAATGATGTCATTGGGTCTTGGAAAATTGTGGCAATTCTCTTGCCTCTAATTTGGAGCCAATCATCATTGGTTTTAAATTTTGCGAGATCAAGACCATCAAAGATAATAGATCCTCCGGAGATAAATCCGTTGGAATCAAGCATACCCGTGAATGTCTTTGTGGTGACAGATTTACCAGAACCTGATTCACCAACGATCGCAAGTGTTTCACCCCTATAAACTGGGAATGAAATATTTCTAATAACGTTTGTTTTCTTGCCACGAACGTGGAAACCGACAGAGAGGTTTTTCACATCAATGACAACTTCTTTTTCGTTTGCCATATGTTACCTCCTATCGATGTGTCTTAGGGTCGGTCGCGTCAGCGAGGGCTAGTCCTAGATAGAAGAAGCACACGGTTAACGGGGCCATGACCGCCATTGGGCCGATTAACAGATATGGATAACGCATCCATGTTTGGTCTGCAACAGCCTTGGTCAAAATTTGACCTAATGTAATATCACCATCTTGAACACGGAATGATAAGTTGAAGAATGCGAGACCGACTTCGGAAGAAATCGCACCTGGAATCGCGGTTGAAACAACTGTCACGATAACGGAAATCAAGTATGGGAGTAAGTTATGGGTAATCATCGCTTTGGATGATGAACCTAATGTTTGAGATGCAATGTTGTATTCTCTGTTACGAATAATGATGATTTGGTTACGGACGAATCCGGCTAAACCAAGCCAACCTAACGCAGTGAGAAGGAAGACGATGATTAAGAAACCATATCTTTCCATGTATGGTTGGAAGAATTGCATCAACAAGATGTCTAACAACAATGTTGGGATGTTGTTAACGAAGTTTCTGAATTCGATAAGAATTGGATCTAACCATCTGAAGTATCCCCATAAGGAACCGATTAAGATACCTAAAACTGTATCGATAACGGCAACGGTAACACCGAGGAGCATGGAAAGTTGTGTACCTTTCCAAACACAAGACCACATATCTTGTCCTCTATAGAAGGCACCCATGCCGGAGAAACAAACACCGAACCAGTTTCTGGAGTTAGGTCCTAACAAATAGTTGTTTGAAGGATCACCAAACTTCGTCATGTTAATTAAGTCAGGTGTTGGGTTTGGAATAACTTTACCTTCAACGTTTGTGGTTAATGGTGGGTAATAGTGAATTAATGTTCCGAATAATGTGAAGAACAATAAGATACCTAAAATCACCAAACAAACGATGACTAATGGGTTTTTAAATAAGTGAGAGAAAGTCATTCTCCAGTATGAATATGGAGCGGAATCAAGTCTTTCACTCTTTTCTTCGGAAGAACCCACTACGGTGAATAAGTCTTTGATATTTGTGTCAATTTTGTCTTCAACAGGAACTGATGAAGCGAGACGTGGATCGTTTTCATTTACTTCTCTAAACAATTTTTCCACATCTTTTTCGTTTAAATTTTTAACTGCCATAATGTCCTCCTTCCTTATGATGTAAAGCTGATACGAGGATCAACCATAGCAGTGACAATGTCACCTAATAAATATGAGATAACGCTGAGTAAGGCAGAGACAATAATAACTGCAACGAGAAGCGAAGAGTTGTAGGAACTATTGGCGACGATAATCGCACGACCGATACCATCAACGTTATAGATGTTTTCTAAGTAGTATGTTCCCATAAGAGCACCGATAACAGCACTTGGGAATGTTCTAACTAAAGGAACGACAGCGTTTCTAAGAATGTGAATTCTCATAATTCTGCCTTCCTCTAAGCCTTTAGAACGAGCGAATTTAACATAGTCAGCGTTGAATTCGTCGACCATGTAACGTCTGACCCATAAGCCGATACCAGACATACCGGTAAAGCCCATGGTGAGAATGATTGGAAGCCATGTTAAGAAATTGTTTGGATCATAGACGCGAGGTAGAGCGAATAATCCACATAAAATGGCCATCCAAATATAGTAGTAAGCAACACCCGGAATCGCATCGATCGTCATGATATATGTTTTACCAATTTTATCGAAAATACCGTTTTGATATCTGGCCATCAAAATACCGAATGGGTATCCTAAACCAAGCTCTAAAACAGTAGCGATAATACCAACTTTGAAAGATGTCATCATTCTTGGAAGCATGTAATCGATAACGAATCCACCATCTGGGAATCCTGGAAGATTATAAATGGTTCCAAAGTTAATAACGAATGCACGACATGAATAAATTTCATAGCTGAATGTTCCGTTTCCAATAACGATGTCAGTACGACAAATATTTTTTGGAAGCGGGAGAATGTTGTAGAAGAATGTGCCTAATTGTTGAAGGACTGAGCCAGAGAAGCCCATTTCCTCTTTCCAAGTATCACATCTTAATTTAAAAAGATCTTCGGAAACATGGTTGCCTGCAAATAGCTTTAAACAAGTCGCTTGCGCTGGATAAGCGAGTCTTAAAAGAAAGAACGTCACTATAATCGCGAGCGCGATAGAAATAAGAGACGATCCAATACGTCTTAAGGAATAATGAAGTAATGGATGTCCAAATATCTTTTGCACAGAAACAGTGTTGCCGAAGAGGATTCTTTTTTTGACAAGAACAGAAAAGACTACAAAAATGACGAGCACGCCAATGATTGTGTAGCCTATCAAATACGATGCCATAATCTACCTCCTTTATAAGCAACGAAATTAGGGTCGGAGAAAAAATCTCCGGAGCCCTAATTCTTTAAATGTTATGAATTGTTAGAACGAATCGAATAAATTAATCGTCGATTAAGTAATTGTCTTCGTTATAAATGTTAATTGAGCCATGCTTTTTGACATAAGCTTCTTTGAGTTCAGTTTGTTTGTCACGAGCAGCTTGTCTTTCGGTTCTGGTCATAACTTCTTCTAAGACGAACATACCAGTTAATCTATCACTGGATAAGCCATAGTTAGCTTGTGGAGTGTAGTAACCAGCAGCCTTAGAAACGGACATAGCCCAACCTTGGCCAGTATTAACTTGTGGTTTGTAAATGTTGAGTTCGTTGATGAGCATGTATTCTGCTTCAGCGAATTTATCAAATCTTGCGTTGAAGTCGTTGGTTTGTTGTGCGCCTTCTTTAACAAGTGCAGTGTATTCTGCTAATAAGTCAACTGGTGCTTCAAGACCGGTACGAGCTGCGTTTGTCACGTAGTTCTTAACTTCAGCTTGATCAATGTATGGGAAGACATCGCCCCAGTCACCATACTTACAGTATGTGTTCATGAATGATAATGGATCACCATAGTCAGCGCTCCAACCCCATTGGATGTAAGCGAGGTCCCATTCACCACTTCTTGAAACAGAATTGTAGTTTGCACTTGTAAGTTTATCTGTTGGGATAACTTTGAAGTATGGGAATGAACCTTCAGCACCTTTATTCAATCTCTTATTTAAGTTAGCGATGACTTTGTCATCAGCTTCTTTAGATTCATCATCGAATTGTAATGAATAGTATTCGAGTTGAATTGGGAGAGTGATCTTTTCTGTTGGGTGATCATCATTCCAGAAGCCAATCGCTTCAACGGCGTCATCAATTAAAGCATTGACTTCAGATTGTGGTAATGTGCAGGTATCAACTTGTCCTGGTCTTAATAACCAAGCAGCGTTGTTGCCTTCGACTGGATTTTCGATATCACCTTTAGCAATGCCTTTTTTATCAGCATAAACTTCATAGTAGTGATCGAGGTAGTCATTACCATCGTCATCCATAACGAATCCTTTTGGAACGTATGTGTAGACTTTTTCTTGTGCTCTTAATTCTTCTTCTGTGGATTCATTTCTGACATCGTACATTTGTTTGAAGTCTGGAGCTTCAAGAATGGCTTTACGAACGTCGTTAAGACGGAAAGCTCTAGCAGTGTTTTTAACTGTTGTTCCGTTACCGCCGGTAGCATAGGAAGTTGTTTTTCCTGTGTTATCACGTTCGAGAACGAGGTTTGAACCATACATAGAACCGATTTGGTCTAATAATCTGGCGTTAACTTGAGCATCGTATGGGTTGTCATATGTTCCTGTTCCATCTGGACCAGTAATATATTTTGTCCAACCGACACCATCTTTTTTATTGAGTGAGAAGCCATCGATTCTTCCGGCTTCGAATTCACTACGAGTATATTCAGGAGTGATGATTGATGTATCTTGAATAACTCTGTAATTGATTTCACTGATTGTGATGGTATTTTCTTTATTGTGATATTCTTCGTTTGCTTTGTATTTAATAGCAAGTGCGCTCCACACATCTAATAGATATGGTCCACAATATAAGATTGAATCTTTTGTTGTACCAAATTTGGAGAATTTAGTAGCGGTTAAGAAGTCTTCGTTAACAGGCATATAAGCACTGTAAGTGAAGAGTGTTGGGAAGTAAGGTGCTGGTTGGTTGAGGTTATATGTTAATGTATCTCCATCAGCCTTGACACCGAATCTGCTTCCGTTAGCAATGTTTGGAACATCGTCTGGTTCAACGGCATTATCACCATTGTTGTATTCGAGTTCCCAAACTTGTGGAGCTTCATCTTTGATGTACTTATTAATCTTGGCGGCGACAGCTGCATAGTCTTCCATGTCATAGACATCTTCTTCTGTGCCTTGAATAACATCATAAGAAATTCTGGTGTAGTAGAAGTACTCAGTTGTACCTTTAACGAAGTTACCGATTAAGTATTGAAGATCGGACTTGTTCGCGTATGTGTTAATAGCTTTAGCGGATGCGACCCAGTCTTTAGCAGAAACGAATTGTGGTTCGTTATTCTTGTTAAGGTATTGGCTGCCATCCCAGTTTTGCCATTTAACACCTTGTTTGATTTTGATTTGGAATTTTGTGAATTCTTCGTCACGTTTGATTTCAGTGGCAAGATTCTTTTCAAGAACTCCAAAATCATTGTGCAATAATAATCCATCGATGAAGTTAGCGAAATGTTGTGCATTTGCTTGCTCTTGAGTTGTCAAATAGTTCAAGCTAGCAATTGATTGTGTTGTAAGTGAATTGTAGCTACCACGATATCTTCTTCCTCTTAAGCCATAATTATTGTAGTCTTGGCTTTCAGTGATAATGTTTTCAGGAACAATTTCACTGCTTTCTGAAGCAGGTGTGCTCTCTTCAGATGAACCTTCTGAAGGTGTAGTACGAGAACCACACGCAGATAACACTGTTGTTAACCCAAGAATCAATAATGCTTTACTTGTGTTTTTCATAATTTTAAGTTTCCTCCTTTTTCGAAAATTTCTTCAGTAATGAATGATTGTTTATAAAGATACTACAAAAATTAAAAAAGTTAAAACATTTTTTCGCGCACACAATAATAATAAAAGAATGAGCGCGTATACGCTCACGAGGTTAAATTAATTTTATTTAATTATATTAAATATTTATTGGGAGTGGGTAGTTACCACTAATCCAGAACCAAATTTCAAAAAATAAACAAACAGTAAAGACAACAACAAATGCTAAAAAGAATGGATAACGGATCGACCATGCTTTATCGCTAACTTCTTGAGGAAGTTTTGTGTCGTAAGCAGAGTTTTTATGACGCCACCTTGCAACTTGAATGTCTGGAACAACAAATCCAATGAGTAATAAAAGGAATGCTAAAGCAAACATTAAATAAACATAAGGAAATGGATTCGCGTTTAAAGAAGGAATACAAGTAATTCCATATATTCCTAGAGGAATACCGATTGCTAGTAAGGCAAATACAGCTCCTAAAATATTAAGCTTCAATGACTTCATTGCAGTTTTCATGTCTCTATATTACCACAAAATAAGAAAAAAACAGGTCTCCCTGTTATTCTTCTATATAAGAACTTTCATCTAAATCGGTGTCAAGTTCGTATTCGGATAATGCGGTTAAGATTTCAATTTCTTCTTCGACTTCAAGCGAAGTTGGATAAGTTAATTCGATCATGTTTCCCCCTTGGAAGCAACTCCCCAATCACTTCCATTAGCAAAAGGATATCAAAGAAAAGTATTAGGAACAATAAAAAATTATATTTTTTTAGACACTGGACAAGAAATGGTCCAAAAAGAGTCCTTAACTTGATTTTATTTTTATAAATGTTAAGATTTTGATACATGGAAAACCAAGAAGAATTAAGAAAAAACATTGCTACTAACATCGCTAACTTTAGAAAGTCGAAGGGATACACTCAATCAGAATTAGCTGAAAAGTTAAATTATTCCGATAAGTCCATATCAAAATGGGAAAGAGGAGAAAGTGTTCCAGATGCATTGACCTTAAAAGAGTTAGCGAACTTTTTTGGTATCTTGGTTGATGATTTCTATCGTGAAAAACCTCTTTTCATCAAAAAGAAAACTGTTCTCAGAAAGAAGAAATTCATCATTCCGCTTCTCGCTATCACAATCGCGTGGTTAGCAATTGCCTTATTATTCGCTTTAAGTGTCTTAGTCTTTGGCGACAAGATCCCAAACCCATGGCTCTTATTCATATATGGAATTCCAGTTACCGGTATTATCTTCACCATCTTTATGGCGGTCTATCACGATAAACTCCTTACATTAATTGGTGAATCGATAATCATTTGGGGTGTTGGCCTATCAGCCTTCCTCACATTATCTGAAATATTTGGATATCAGAACATGTACTTAATATTCATTGTCTGTATTCCACTTCAACTTCTCGCAATTTTATATTACATTCTCAAAATTGATAAATTCTTCTTCAAACGTATCTTCCAAAAGAAAAAGAAGAACCAAAAAGAAGATGAAACAAAAGAGTAGCCGCGACTACTCTTTATTTTTTGAGAATTTATATGTTATGAAGTGGTGATACTCTTCACCAATTTTTAATATGTTTTCATTAAGCAGTGATAGAGATGGTTCAATTGCAATGCCCCTATGTATAGGATCGTTCGTCCCCATATATTTAATTCCATCTTCATAGTTATCAGAATATATTTGAACACCTTCATAATCAGTATCAATATCTAATCTATATTTAGATGATAATAGGTTAACTTTATCATTTAGTTTGTTATCCCTAAAGAAGATGAAATGATCATATCCTTTCGCCGCAGAATTTTGTAGTATTTCATCGTCGATAAAATACGAAATATACCTAAAACGATTGAAATTTAAGCACATTCTCAAGTTATATCTTCTTTTTGGAAGCAATTCATTATCTGTTTCGATGTAATCATCTGAAGGTATTTTTAATTTGAGTCTATCTATGTTTTTATCACCTAAGGTAAAATACAAATGGTTGGTTAAATTTAAAGGTGTACTTTTGCCTTCAACTTTACCAAAATAATCTATTCTAATTTCATTGTTTTCGATCGTATATTTCGCCACTAAACTAAGAGTTCCTGGGAAGCCTGATTCACCATGTCTTGAAATATATTTGAACTCCACAATATCTCTATTTTTTTCTTTTCTAACTTCGTAATCAAAGAGTCTTGTTGATAAGCCTTCAAAGCCACCGTGCAAGGTGTTTTTCTTCTCATTATTTTTGAGTCTAAACGCCTCTCCATCTACCCTGATAAGATTGCCTTTGATCCTGTTAGCCACTCTTCCAATTGTCTTTCCATGATAGATAAAGGTTCTCTCATAATCCTTTTTGTTAGATGGAGTCAGAGTCATTAAATCATCAAGGTAATAAATTGAAAAAACGGAAGCTCCTAAATTAGAGAAAGTGATTCTCAAGTCCCCATTATTAATTTCAAAGAATTTAATATCCATACATTTATTAAAAAACATTTTGCCTTGAAACAAAATGCATTTTTTTATTTGGTGGAGCCGGTGGTATCGAAACCACGTCCGAAGATCGCCCATCAATAACGTCTACAGTTTAGACAATATTGAGATTTAACATGGCTTTAGTATATTGACTCACTGAGCCATGCGAGACTGACCAAATTTCAGATATAGGTAACAAGTCAACTCCCACATCCTATCCTTTTGGTATGACATCATTACTAGGCGTGAAAGGCTAAAACCCTAGGTGATGCTCTGTCCGATATAAAGATATCGGAACCCTAACGTCGGGTGCTAATTAAGCAGCGCAGAGTGCTTGAGCTCTAGGAGCTCTCATATAACTGTTGTCAGTTATTTTTGTTTTGGTTTATGGTTACCAACCACTGCAGTTAGAGCAAAGCGTATCTCCGTCGAATCCGTTCGACCCCATATGTTGCCTCTAAGGGCTTAATTATTTTCTCATTTTGTTTTTGTTAATTCAAGCATTATAAAAAGTAATTGTAAATTAAACTCGTATAACATAGAATTATTATCACGGTGATTAAAATGAAAGAAAGTACAAAAAGAACATTAACGAACTTATTAGTATCAAACTTTAAAAACGATTCCGCGATCGATGGAGCTAAGACTGCACCATGGTGGATTGCTATCATTCTTATGATTGTTGGTACATTCTTACCAATCATTCCATTAATGGTTAACGTTTCTAAAACTTATGGAGCTTCATTCATTGCTAATCAATCATATGGTTTTGAAAAATATGAGACTGCTCTCGCACTTGAACTTAAAGAACAAGGTTATGATTTCAAAATCAATGAATCAAACGAATTATTGAGATACAAAAACGACGTCTACGAAGCCATGCCAAGAGCGATCGCCACTGAAAAAGTCCCTGTCGCTCAATATGTTGTTAAAGAAAATGACGGAAGCGAAAGAATTGGCTTACAATTATTCTACTCTGAAAGAGTAGACACAGGTGTCACTGATGAAAAAGTTTCCACTCTTACCAAAGTCTTAAACAGCATGAAATATATTGTTGGCACAACAATTCTTGCCGACAGTGAAGAAGGTCAAGCCTACATTGAAAGCGAAGGGGCTTCATTAAGTGAAGGTGAAAAATCCAACATCACTTATTATCGTCCAAACTACATTCTTCTTTATAAGAAAGGTCTCTATGTCTATATGACAAAACCTGGAACCACTACCAAACAAACATCTATGTCTGGTGACTGGCTCCATTCAGAAAAAGATGTCGGTTTATTAGCAAGAGTCCTTGATGTAGAAGACATCCCATTCTCATTTGAAAAAGATTCAAATGGAAGTTACATTTTATTAAGAAAAACTGCCTTCACAACTGGCGTTAAGAAAAACTTCAATAAAATTTTCAACGAAGTCTACTTAACATCAAAGAATAAAACATTCTGGTCATACTGTGGAATCTTCTATGGTGTCTATCTCGTCTTAGTGGCGTTCATGGGCTTAATGTTATTCTTACTCTCTAGAGGTAAGAACAACCCAATGAACTACTTAACATATTGGACAACATTCAAGATGGCCTGTTGGTCCACTTTCGCACCTGGTGTCTTAGCAATGGTTCTTGGATTCCTCTTATCGAGCTACGCCACACTCTTCTTCATCATCCTTTATGGTTTAAGAATCATGTGGATGTCGATGAGACAATTAAGACCTGCCGCTCAATAAAAAACAAAGGAGTTATCCAACTCCTTTTTTTAATCTCCATAATCTGAACCACGGGATTTGTCTTCTACGAATATTTTAAGTGGATCAGTGATATCAAATATTTCTAAGAATATGTATCCCTCTTTTTCATCGACAAGTGTTTGAGGATAATCATATTCGGCAGTGAATATTACACGGTGGTTTCTTTTCACTGAATCTTTAATCGCTTGAACGATAAGTGAGTATTGTTCTTTTCTATGTTCTTTAAATCCTAACATCTGGGTGTAAAAGGCTGGCTCAATGTAAAAGCGATCTCCATCCTCTGTTTCATATAAAGTGCAGAATGGATTGTTCTTATCTTCTATGATTTTAAATTCATTAAATTCTTCGTATGTCATTTGTGATATGTCTCGTTCCTATTTATTTTAAACGCGCGGTAAATTTGTTCCAATAAAATTAGTCTAGTCATCTGATGAAGGAAAGTCATTTCGCTTAAAGAGATGGAATCATTTGCTCTTTGTTTGAGTTCATCAGATAGTCCATATGATCCCCCGATAACAAAGGTGATAAATGAATTCCCTAAAACAAACTTTTCTTCTAAAAAACGCGCAAATTCTGGGCTTTTTAATTGTTTTTTACCTAAATCAAGGCTAATTAAGTAATCGCTATCTTTGAGAAGTTTCAATACTTTTTGGCCTTCTTTATTTTTAACGATTGTAATCTCAGAATCACTTGGATTATCTTTTACTGGTTCATCATTTACTTCCACTATTTCGATTTGAGAATAGGGTTTAATCCTCTTTAAATATTCTTCGATTCCAAGTTTGAGATATGTCTCTTTTATCTTTCCGATTGCGATGATTCTAATTCTCATAATGGCCTCCTAAAAGTGACTTCCACTGATTAGCAGGTCTCACATTGTATTTAGAAATATCTAATCCGAAATAGCTAAAGATATTATTCCACGCTTCTAAACATTTCTCTGGGGTATTTGCCTCTTCGGATAAGTGAGCAGGAATGATTTCTTTGGTCTTTGGTCCAAGAATCTCTTTAGCAGCAATCGCTCCATCTTCATTGCAGAGATGACCATGGTCAGAAAGAATTCTTTGTTTTAATTCCATTGGTCTATTGGTTTTAAGAAGCATTTGAATATCGTGGTTAGATTCAATGATTAAATAATCTGGGTTTGAACAATACTTGAGGTTCTCCTCTAAGAAGACACCGGTATCGGTCAAATAAACGAGTTTTTCTTCCCCATCGAATAAAATAAAGCCACAAGGATTAATCGCGTCGTGTGAGGCTTTAATTGGGGTTATAGTAATATTTTTAATATTAAACGGGGTAAAGAGTTCACAAACATTATGATTCATCGTTGGTAATGTACCTTTTAAGGCATATTGTTTTTTTACAGGAATAAATTTTAATCCAGCGATGTGATCAGAGTGATTATGAGTAAAAATTGCCCCATCAATATCCTTAGGGTCAAGGTTGATTTCTTTCATTCCTTCTTCCAGACGAGAAAAAGTAATTCCCATATCAATAAGAATTACTGTTTGTTTACTAACGACAATTGTCGCATTTCCTTTGGAACCTGAGGCAATGATATTAAAGTACATAGATTAATCAAATGTTTCAGCAGTGATGGCATTCATGTTTTCTTCCCATTCTTGTGATGGTTTATCGAAACGACCATATGCTTTATAGAAGAAGAGGGCCGCTTTACCTGTTTGACCATTTCTGTTCTTAGCAACGTTGACTTCAACGTATGAAGCGGAAGCAGGAATGTCCGCTAATTGGGCTTCTGTTTTTTGAGCTTGAGACATTTGTAATCTTTCATCCCCACTCATATTGGCAGGTGTCTTATTTCCACCCGCTAAATTTTGACCCTTCTTCGAAGTTTTATCATAGTAGTCTTCTCTATAGAGAAGCATAACGATATCCGCGTCTTGTTCAATAGAACCAGAGTCTCTTAAGTCAGAAAGCATTGGTCTCTTAGAATCACGTTTTTCAACGTCACGGGATAATTGTGATAAGACAATGACAGGAACTTTTAATTCTCTGGATAAGTCTTTTAAGGCAAGGGTAATTTTTCTAACTTCTTCTTGTCTGGAGTCAGCACCTTTGCCTTTACTTGTTAATTGGATAAGACCTAAGTAGTCAATGATAACCATACCTAAATCTGGATTAGCGGCTTGCAGTTTTTTCGCTTTAGCGACAATATCTGTAAGTTTTAAACCTGGTGAATCATCGATAAAGATTTTTGTGTTTGCCACTGTGGAAATAGCAGAGGCCACTTTCATTCTTTCGGAATCAGATAATTGACCGGTGGAAATTTTTGTTAAATCAACACATGCCTCACATGCAATGAGACGTCTCACTAAAAGATCAGAGGACATTTCGAGTGAGAAAATAGCGACAGGGACGTCGTGAAATCTACTAGCTTTATAAGCAAAGTTTAAGGCTAAAGCGGTTTTACCTAAACCAGGTCTTCCAGCGATAATAATCATTTGTTCTGGTTGGAAACCTTGGGTTAATTTATTTAATCTTGGATAACCTGTGGTTAATCCAATGATATCTTTGTTATCACTGTTCTTGGCTTGAGCGACCATTTCATCGATTTCATTTTTGACAATCTTAGCGACATCGCCGGTGGTCTTAAAGCCAGAAATTTTCCTTCTTTCAATGGATTCTTTAAAATCATTTTCTGCTTTAATAATAAAATCATTAACATTATCGATGTCTCTAGACATATATGCTTCATCAATATTTCTAATTGTAGTAAGCATTTTTCTTAAGACAGATTGATCATTAACGATGTTAATGTAGAATTCTAAGTTTGATAAAGCGACCATGGAATCAGAACAGACTTTAAGGTATTCAACTCCTCCAACGTTTTCTAATTCTTTGATATTGATCAATTCTTCAGTCACGGTTAAAGAATCGATAGGAACTTTCTTTTCAAATAGGTTCATCATCGCACGGAAAATGATTCTATGTTTACCTTCAAAGAAGTCATCTTCATTTAATGAAGAGAGAACATTTAAGGCGGCGTTTCTTGAAAGAAGAGCGCTACCTAAAACCGCTCTTTCGGCATCAGAGTTATGAGGCAATAAAGAGGAGGCTACTTTTCTAGGGCCTTGTTGATTATTTCTAGGCATATTACTTCTCCTCCTTTACATGAACTGTGATGATACCAATAACACCTTTGAACAATTCGATATTAAGTTTGGTGTAGCCTAATTGATCGACTGGTCCTTTGGTGGTGATTTTTCTTTTATCGATAACGATATTGTGTTTTGCCTTTAATTCTTCTTCGACTTGTTTAAATGAAACAGAGCCAAAAACTTTTCCATTATTAGACTTTAAAGTGAACTCGACAACAATATTCGCGAGTTGTTCTTTAATCTTAAGAGCCTCTTCTTTTTGCTTTTCAAGAAGCAATCTGGCATCTTCTTTTTGTTGCTCTAATATTTCGGTTGATTTGTCTGTTTTCTTAACAGCAAGTTTTCTTGGGAAAAGGAAGTTTGAGGCATAGCCATCAGAGACTTCAACGACCTCTCCTTTTCTCCCAACTTTCTTAACGTCTTGGAGCAAAATAACTTTCATGTTAAATATCCTCCTCAGTAACCACTCTTGTACGAGCATCGTTTCTCGCAGCGCCTAAATATGTATCAAGGACACTTAATAGTAATTGCTCGACTTGAGGAATTGTTTTGTTTCTAAATGAGGCTGCAGCCATTGCAAGGTGGCCACCACCGCCGAGTTTTTCCGCTAATAATTGAACTGAAATAGAGGAATCACTACGACAAGAAACCTTAATTTCTTTATCAACTTTACCAATGACGAATGAGGCTTTAACACCTTTCATTGATAAACATGTATTTGCTACTTTAGCAATTGTAGCTTGGTCGTATTCCGTAGATGGATCAGCACACACATAAGCCACACCTGGTGAGTGGAATTTCATATTTTTTACTAAGCCAGAGATGACAAAGTATTCTTCCAATTCATCCTTTAAGAAGTCATCGGCTAAAGCGTTGTTCGCACCATATTCTTTTAAGACTGTACAAGCTTCAAATGTTCTAATACCAGTTTGTTTACTTCTAAAGTAACCAGAATCAAGGAAAATACCAGAAAGCATGATTGTGGCATAGGCTTGTGGAAGTTCAATCTTAGGGTTAATGGAAGCGAATTTAATAAATTCGGTAACTAATTCACAGGCGGAAGACGCTGATGGATCGATGTGGTTCAAAACAGGCATATCAATGTATTGTTCAGCACGTCTATGGTGGTCGATAACAACAATCTTAGAGGCTTTGGCCACGACTTCTGGCGCCATAGTCATATGTGGAGTGTGAACGTCGACGACAACCACTAATGTATCTGGACCTAAAACATCCAAAGCATCCTTTGGAGAGATTCTAATCTTATCTAATTCTTCACGGGAGAATGAAGAGGTGAATGCTGCTCTTGTTTTGGTTTCTGTCGCCTTAAGATCGATGACAATCTTGGCATCTTTCTTTAATCTTTGGCAAATGGCTTTAACGCCTAAACATGCACCGATAGCGTCCATATCAGCTTCAGTGTGTCCCATGATTAAGACGTTAGAAGCATTCTTAATTAAACCTAAAAGTGAGTCGGCAAGAACACGAATCTTAACTCTGTTTCTCTTTTCTTGAGCCTCGGTTTTACCACCGATAAATTCCATATCTTTTCCGTAAACGGAAAGAACAACTTGGTCACCACCACGAGACATAGCGATATCCAAAGCTTCAGAAGCTAAACCGTTAAGTTTAATAACATCTGGGAAGTTATGGGCAATACCAATAGAAAGAGTTAAAGAAGTATCTTCTTCATAACCAATTTGTCTAACTTTATCGATGATAGAGAAGTTATCTTTTTTCATACCGACTAAAGATTCATAGTTACAAAGCATGAAGTAGGAATCTTCTTTAAATTTTCTTAATAAAATCGAATTATCCTTAGCATAGTTAAAGATTGCGTTTTTAACTTTTGTAATCGCATCGTTTAAGTCTTCGGCTTCGCCGTGTGTTGCATCCGCATAATTGTCGATGGTGAGAAGACCAACGACAGGAGCTTGTTTTTGAGACTCATCGTATAAATTTTCAAAATCTGTATCATCTTTAAAAATCCAAAGACCAGCTTCAGGAAGAAGTTTAACAACATAGTTTCTACCGTTGATAACCACTTTCACTTCAGAATTTGTGTTATTGGATTCTCTTAATTTAGCGAGTTCTGGTTCCCATTCAGTAATCTTTAAGTCGATAATATTTAAGTGTCTATCTTTGAATAAATCGTTTGTCCAAAGGACAACATCATTATCGTCTGTAACAGCAAGACCGAGCATCGCGAAGTTATAAGCTTCTTGAATATCACTACCGATAACCTCAGCAGCGTGTAAATCAGTCTTTTGACGAAGTTTAGAAATTCTTAATGTAGTAAACCAGACGAATAAACAGTCAATGCCAACAAGAATAACACTGCCCAAAACAACATAGAAGTCTTTAATAAGTTCTTTCAAGTTGAATAAGTTGTTGAAATAAAGGACAGAGAAAATTGCCAAAAAGATAATTTGGATGATAACAATAACAAATGCAAAGATTCTAATGTTTTTAATCGCTCTTGACATAAATACACCTAGCCTGGTGATAATTATTATACTTAAATTGTTTCAATTTATAAACTATAAACTAAGGAATATTTTAATGTAGGTAAAAAAGAAAAAAGCATGAAGATAAACTCCATGCTTTATTATTTAACCTCTAAATTAGGCTTGAACTTCTGCTTCATGAGCAGCTTTATCTGCAGCGTGTTTTGCTTCAAGTTCAGCGACGACTTCTTTAACTTTGTCTTCATCTAACTTGTAGCAGAATCTGCATAAGACATAAGATCCAGCGAAGACTAAGAGAATGACACCGATAACAATGGCACCGAAACCAACAAGTGATGCACGGCTAGCGTTAACTGCATCGTCAACATCGTGGACGAATTGTAAATCGTATTGAGCTTGTTCTTCAGGTGTTAATGCCTTGTATGCATCTGAGTTAATGTAAGCGTTCTTGTCACCTTCCATTGTGGAGATGATGTTGATAGCGGCGTATGTTCCTGTAGCAACATAAACGAGATATTGTAAACCTCTGTTTAAGCCAGAAGCGATTTTAACATCTAATGGTCTCCATGCGAAACAGATAGATTCTTTTCTTTCGCCTGTGGTTAATTCACCATAGTCGATAGCGTCTTGGAACATAACTAAGACGGCGAGATAGAAGATACCTGAGGCACCGAAGAATAAGAAGGACATTACGTAAAGTAATGACATTGTGCCACCGAATACCCATCCAAAGCCATTTGTTGGATCTGGAGTATTCCAAGCGATTGGGTGTTCACCAAACACTGGGAAGGCAATGAAGAAGAATGCTAAGTAAGCGAGGAAGATAACAATCGCAGAAGCTGTTAAGATTTGTTTCTTCTTAAATCTCTTGGCAAGCATTGGATAGAAAGCTTGGCTGACAACGGTTGCTAAGACATAGAAGGCAGCGATAACTGTCGCGACCATACCACCTTGAGCACCACCATAGCCATAGACCATGTAGAAGTAGTTTTGACCAATACCAGTTAAGATGAATGATCCTAAGTAGTAAAGGAGCATACCTAATGCTGCAAATAATAATTGTTTGTTCTTTTTGACGACTCTAAATAAGTCGATGATAGAAGAGTTTTCACTGATTTCTTCTTGTTCGGCATCACGGACTTTTTCTTTACAGAAGAAGTAAATAGCGGTTTGTGATGCTAAGAATAAGGCTGCCACACCGATAGCGGCAAATTCATAAATAATAATGACTGACTTCATCATACCTGGTAAGACGAACATCATGATGTTCATGATGAATGTACCAACAGAAGCAGCGATAGCTGTGTATGTTGTAAGTTTGGCTCTTTGGCCAGCGTCATTTGTCAAAGCAGGAAGCATTGACCAGTAACCAATGTCGTTCATTGAGAAGAATGCATCCCATAAGACGTACATGATGATCATGAAGACAACATATCCCCAACCTCTAAGGCCAGAGAATAATGCAGGCATCAAGAACATACAGATGACGACAGCGGCATTACCGATAGCGCCAATTTCAATCCATGGTCTGAATTTTCCACTCTTGAAATGACATTTTTCAAGAATGAATCCCATAATAGGATCGTTGATACCATCCCAAACTAAGGCGATGATCATGGCGACAGTGATAACACCATATTGAGCCTTGAATGTGTCAGGATTTGAGGACAATACGCCAGATGTAATCGCGTATTGCATTAAGAATGTACCAATTAAAGCATAACAAGCGTCACGGAAAATACCTGACCATGGGAAAAGTATTTTTGTTAAGGTTGGAACGTTGTTACCTTCAAAGGTGTTATTCCTTGAAGAGCTTGTTCTCATTATAATTTCCTCCGAATAAGCATTATTAACTTATCACAATTATCCTATCTAAACAATGACTAAAATATATTTTAAACACTAATCTGCATTTTTGATTTTGTAAATGTAGTGATATACAATGAACTCGTGCTAATACAATCAAACATTACTGAGCTTAACGAGAAAACGAAAGAAGAGAATTTGTTCGAGCATTATAGCTTCTTAGTTTTCGCTTTTGCAAAACTCAGATTGCCAAAGAAACTCGATAAAACTGTTTTAAACGATAACATCGCATTTTTTATCATCTCTGATATCAAAAAAGAAACAAGGTTAGAAGGTCTTTCTCCTATCATGGAAAAGTTTCTCTTCAATGCTTCTGAGCAAAGTCTTTTTATCATGAGAAAAAACGAACAAGTCTCTATAAAAATCAGTAAGCCAGATCAAATAAACGAAGTCATAAAACTACTTCCTAAAAAATCTTTGAAACTCATTAAAGAGAAGATAGATAAGAATGAAGAAAGTGGTTCAACCTTATTTCACTTGAGCGATCTCCATCTTGGGAATAAAGCCATTGTTAAAAACATCGATTTATTAAAAGACACTCTCAAAGAAAAAGTGAAAAATAATAAGGTAGACTTTATTATTACAGGCGATCTTTGTGATTCACCAAATCCACAAAATATTGAAAAATACGCGGATTTTAAGGGTTTTTTAGAAAAAATCAGCCATCACGAGGTCATTATTGTTCCTGGTAACCACGATGTCGATGCGAGTGGAATTGCTGTCACAAGAGGGGCAAGAAATCTCTTTTCCTCATTCCAAAAATATCCTGATATCACCCTTCTTGAAGAGAATAAAATTGCCTTACTTTTATTCAATTCTAACGAACCAGATGGGAAGCTTGCTCTGGCCAAAGGAAAGATTGGAAAAGAGCAAATGCTTCAAATGGATAATGAACTAAATTTATTAGGAACGAAAATTAATATCGATGAATATAGATTAGTGGCCTTGCTCCACCACCACATTGCTGTCATCCCATCTCCAAAGCAATATAAAGGTGGGTTGATTAGAAAAGTTCTTTATAACGAAAAGACTCAAACTCTTGTTGATAAAGATGAATTCATCAAATGGCTTAATGAAAATAATGTTCATCTCGTATTGCACGGTCATAGACACGTGCCATATATCACAAATATCAAGGACATCGATGTTGTTTCAGCCGGATCATCAACCGGAAATATTGAACTTAAAAAGAAAGAAAAGATGTTTATCACATTCAATGTCATAAACACCAACTCCAATATAGTTATTCAATACTTCGTCACTTCAGACGGTGAAGAAGAAGCAATAATTAGACCATTGAAATCATTCATGGGTGAATAATATAAGCCATTATTTGATGGCTTATTTCATAATTGAACGGATGACTGATTCACAGTCTTTTTTGTTCATAATTTTTGGAACTGGATATCCAGGGTTTCCTTCTTTAAGGGCTCTTTGAACAAGGGTTGGAATATCTTCTTCTTTGATAAAATCAAACTTATCAGGAATATTCATTGCCTTATTCATTCTTCTAATCTCTTCAATGAAGGCTTTGCCTTTTTCTTCCACTGACATATTTTCATTTGTGATACCAATGATGTCCGCTAATTTGGCGAGTCTTGGATAAGCAGCTGGTCCATACCAATCTAAAACATATGGAAGGATGACCGCATTTGCTAAACCATGTGGGGTGTTATACATACCACCTAAATTGTGGGCAATTGCATGCACGTACCCAACGAAAGCGCGTGTGAAGGCTGCTCCGGCATAATATGAACCTTTGAGCATATTCGCTCTAGCTTCCATGTCTTTGCCGTTGTTATAAGCCTTTTCAAGGTTTTCGTGAATGAGTTTTGTCGCGTCTTCAGCATATCTAATCGTAGATTTGACATTGCTCTTACCGATATACGCTTCCACTGCATGTGTATAAGCATCCATACCGGTTGTGGAAGTAATGTGTGGAGGGAGCCCCACTGTTAAGGCTGGATCAAGAACCGCATACTTTGGTCTTAAGCATGGATCAGCGATTGCGTTCTTTTCATGTGTTTCAGGATCTGTGACCACCGCGGCTAAAGTAATTTCAGAACCAGTACCCGCAGTTGTAGGAACGGCGAAGAATGGAGGGAGTTTCTTTCCTACCTTGAGGTATCCTCTCATTTTTCTCACCGATTGTCTTGGTTTAACGACTCTCGCACCGGCCGCTTTCGCACAGTCCATTGGAGAGCCACCACCAAAAGCGATAATACCTTCACAATTATTTTTTAAATACATCTCTTTGCATTCTTCAATGTTAGGAATGGTTGGATTTGGCTGGACTCCATCATAGATGAAATATTCGATTTCTTGTTCTTTTAGTTTATTAAACATAGGGTCGAGCAAATGAAGACCCATTAAGCCTTTATCTGTAACGACTAAAACTCTATTGATGCCTTTATTTTTTATAAATTCTGGAAGCTTAAGAACCGCTCCTTCTCCTTCAAGAAGTTCTGGTTCTTTCCAGTTCATAAAACGCATCGCGAATTTTAATGTTTTTTGGCATACACGGTACCAACATTTTTTCATAAACCAGCACATATTTATTGCTCTCCTTTAATGCATTCCATTCATCTCTTACAATGTTATAAACTTATTCTGACTTTTGTTTTTTATGAACCAAAGTTTTAATTCCAATAATCAAATAATGAATAATAATGCCAGTTAAAACATAACAAGTGACGACAATTAATGTCCAGACAATATTTGGCACATTATCTGAAATAAATGAGAAGACAGGGAATGTATGTCCGTCATAGAAATAGAAATAGTCACACCCCGCTAAAGCGTCAAATGTCCACATGACAATAGATAAGATTCCAAATAGTAACAAACCATATTTGAGATCTTCTTTTTGAATATCATAGTATCCAGTCACAATCATAATGAGTGGAACAATTACAATAATTATGTGAATAATCAAAGATTGCAAACCGACGAATGTTAATGTTGAGGATCCTGCTGGTGGGCAGCCCACAAACAATGTAATAAAACCGATAATCATATTAACGATGACGATAAAAGAGTTCGCCATTAACTTGATTGTTTTGTTCTTCGCAAACATTGCAATTGGAAATACATACATAAACATCAAACAACTATGGAACGGGAGCATTCCATCGATTTGAAATGGGTGTCCACTTGGATCCACAATACATAAAATGTATGTCACTAAATAATAGGAAAAGACAACTGCCGTTCCAAATGCCCATAATGAAATAATGACTATCTTAACGATGTTCTTGCTCTTTTTTCTTAAGAAAAGGGCTAAAAAGACACCGATTGCGAGGCCAAGAAAAACAAATAATAAATGGTCCCACTGAAAGGCATATGGAGGTTCTCTATTTAACCAGTCTCTACTATCGTAAAAATTCATATGAAAGCATTATAACAAAAGATTTAAATTTGATGGGTTGTAATTATATTTTGAGCGAATCAAGATATTCTTTATCTTCTTTTGAAAGTTCAAATTCAAAATTGAAGTTATCTTGCATGTGATTTTTGCTTCTACTTCTTGGAAGAGGGATTGTGTCTAATTCATTGACGTATTTGATACAAACTCTAGCAGGAGAAACGTTATATTTTTCCGCTATCTTTTTGATTTGTTCATTATCAATTAATTTTCCTACTCCAAGAGGTGAATAAGCTTCAACAATGATGTTGTTTTGGTGACAATAATCAATGACATTTTTAGTGACATGCCCTATGTGAATTAATATTTGATTTGCATAAATTGGTTCGTCAGAATAATCGGTGATGTTTTTAATATCTTCAATGTTGAAATTTGAGACACCAAGGTTCTTAATTTTGCCTTCTTGTTTGGCTTCCACCATCGCTCTCCAAACTTCACGATTTCCCTTATGGAATCTTGGGCCAGGTAAGAACATTAAAGCCCATGGTTTTGGAGCGTGAATTAACATTAAATCTAAATACTCAACTCCGAGTCTTTGTAAAGATTCATCGATGGCTTTCTTCGCATCTTTATAATTTTTTATTTCAGCAGGAATTTTGGAAGTAATCCAATAATCTTCCCTTTTAAGATTAAGCTCTTTAATAGCCTCACCAATTTCGCTTTCATTTCTATACGCTATCGCGGTGTCAAAGTGTCTATAGCCAACTTCATATCCTTCGATAAAAACTCTTTTCGCGTCTTCTTTTGAAATTTGCCAAAAACCAAGACCAGGACTAGGAATTTTCATAATATGTCACTCCTTCATATCAGTATTATAACAACTTTTAATCTTCAAAGATTATAAGAAAAAGCCGTCATTTAAGACGACTTAGTTTTTTCTTGAATCAACTTCCGCTTTTAAGAAGCAAATGTATAACTCATGGTAATGGGCTGGCGCAAAGAACTGAATTCTATCGATTAATGTGATTGCATTTCTAAGTTCTTTAGTTAAGCTGAATTCTGCTTCTGGATAGACCAAGACGGTAAAGAGGGCTTTTCTTAATTGTTCTGGCTTATCCTTAAGGATATCCACAAATTTACCATTTAATTCAGTTCTACCTTTATCTAATAATTCAATGAGTGATTGATTAGCAGCTTCCTTTAATGGAAGAGGATTATTATCTGCATCTTTTGGAGCGATGAGTTTAATAATATCGCCACAGAGGACATCGAGTTTAACTGGGGTACTCTCTCTTTTGGCTGTGCCATCAAAGGATCCGTGTACTAATATATTTGCTAAGTTAGGGACACCGGCCATGAATTGTAAATACATAGCAGCAAGAGCCAAAACGCTAGATCTAATTTCTTCAGGAGAGGTATCAGATTCACCATCGTGTTTTCCAACAGCAAGACAATCAAAGGCATCGACGATAGCAGTCTTTTTCATTTCAAGTTCGCTTTCGTAATCTTCAACTTTGTATGTTTTACCAGTAATAGCACCGATGAAACTAATATATTCGCTTGGGAACACTCCGGCGAATGCAGCAATCAAAGCTTTAACAAGTAAGTTATCTTTGTTGTCATGGATGTAATTCGCCACTAAAGCAATAAGTGCGTCAGCAGAATCAATATTCATGTTATGATCTTTTGCATAATTTAAGGCGTTCAAATAGATGACTCCATATGGAGCTGGAATCATATCTGCGATTTTCTTAGCGCGTGCTTGGGCAACTGCATCTGTTTGATAATCATTAAATAAGAAATCTAATAAATCTTTAAGGAAATCTTGGTCTGTGTAGTTTTCAGGATCTTCCACTGGTTTTCCAATAAGTGACATTAATTCAATAAAGACTTTTGCCATAGCTTCACTATCGCTTAATTCAAGCCTTTCATTTGTGAATGCCACATAGTTAAGTAAGAAAGCTTTAATAAGTGGTCCATAACTTGACATAATGCCGTCATAGAATCCATCCCAGTCGGTGCCATAGACAGCAGTTAAAGCACCAAGAACATCGGTGTAGCCTTTTTCAACAAAATCTGCACGTGTTGAGGTAAGCATCATTAAAGCATCGAGACGTTGTTGGATTAACATGTCGGTTGAAATCTTTTCATTGCCTTCAACCATTTCAAATTTTTCTAAATCAAATGTCTTAATAGCCATTTCTGTAGAATATGTTTTTTCATCAAAACTTCTCGCGGTTACTGGAGTGATTTCTTCTAAATAATGAATCATTTTTTCATCACCATAATTAATTGTTTCAGTCGCTCCATATCTGGTGAATGTCCAGTTTGTTGGAGGAAGTTTTGTGACATAGTCACCAGTAGCAACAAAGTTATGAATACCTTTGTATTGATCGCCACCTAAAATAATAGAGTCATCAGCACCTTGATATGTATATGCTGGGACGTCGGTATCAAAGAATCCTTCACCACGTGGTCCAGAAACGCTTAATGTTACAACCTTTTTAAGATTATCAGGAATTGTGCGTGGGGTTCCGATTGTATAGACATATAAATCATTAGGAGTAAGATTAACTCCACTTCCTAAATAAGAAGCATCTTCAGCAAGATAACCACCGAAGAGATTGGCGGCGGCTGCGCCTCTAGAATATCCAGCGCTCCACACTTTGATATCACCGCTGATGTTATTTGTGTTGATATATTTTTTCACGAAACGAAGTATTTCATCTCTGGCCATGAGGAATCCAGCGTGGATACCTTCCTTACCCATGTTGAAGTTTCCCATCCATTCCGCACCATAACCAGCGCTTCTTGGTAAGACAGCGAGAAGTGTGTATTGTTTTCCACTACTATCAGCGATGGTTTTATTACCAACGATAACACCCATGGAATCTTCTAATCTAATGCCTTCGCTATAATATGTATTCTTTTGAATGTTGTTAAAACCAATTTGACCTAAAAGATTAGCAATCTTTGTGCCGTTGGTGTCAGAGCCATCAGCATATGCAGCACCAGAGGCCATCGCAGACATCAGTGCTAAATCATAGTTAAGTCCAGATGAATTTTGTAAGAACCAGCCATCATCATAAACACATTTGTCTTTGTATCCGGTGACACCAAAATGAGAATGCATGGAAACTTCCACTAAATTGTCCTTATCTTCACTTGGTTCAGATGGTTTTTTGTTTGGTTTTGCACACCCAATTAAAAAGCATGAAATTGATAATAATGTTAATAGTCTTTTCTTCATGATCAATTCTCCTAATAACTTATTGGGTATATTATACCAAATAAATGTCACAAATGTCTCACATAAGAAAAAGTCTATTTAGCTATTGCTTTACATAGTCCATGCAAGTTAAAAATATAAATATTTTTCAAAAAACATTATTGCCCATTTATTACTTTTTAGTAATATAATCTTATAAGCATTAATATGAAATTAGATACACTTAAAAATCTACAATTCTTTTCACCTAGACTGACAATTAAGATCAATCACTTGACAAAAGATGACACAAGACGCGTCAAAAACTTACTAAATAACAAGTTAGGTGCGGCTTCACTTGTTATCGCCATTGGTCTTTCTATCCTTAGTGTTGCGGTTTTCCTAATACTGCAACTTGAAAGCGGTTGGAAACAAATTGAGGTTTATGGTTTAAGTTCTTTCATTGCTGATGTTGGATGTTTTGTCATGTCCATCACCACAATTGTTCTTAGAATGATTGCCTTTAGAAATAAGAATGAAAAAACCGCCTTGCTTTTAAGCCGTCTATCAATTGATTTCTTATATGTCGCGATTGCAATTTTAATGTTCTGTTCTTTCTACGCAGATGCGGAAAAGGGATTCTTATCAAAATCACCAACCATTTCAGTTGGTATTATTGTCATCGCTTTCTTATTAATCGTTCAACCAGTCTTTTCTTTAGATGCTTATATATTAAATATCTCTAATATCGCAGTGATGATCTTTTTAGCGATCTACACAAAGATTCAATTTAAAATTGAAAGTTTCATTTACTACATCCTTATTGTTGTTAGCTTTGTTTTAATGTCTAGACTTGTTGTTTCCATTCTTTTCTACGCTGAAGTACAAAAGTATATTCAAGAATCAATTAGTAATTCACTACTAAATACTGCGATGTATGATGAGCTTACCCACTGTAAGAATCGTTATGCTTTAAAGAAGTTTTTAGAAGATAAAGTTCCAACCTGGAGAGCAGAAAAAACAAGATTATTAATCATCATGTTTGATATTGATAACTTTAAAGAATATAACGACTATTTCTCTCACCAAGTTGGCGATGGATGTCTCACCGATATCGCAAGAGCGGTCAGAAGAGTGTTCCCTTCACCAGGATTAGAATTCTATAGATATGGTGGAGAAGAATTCTTATTGTTCTTTGAATTAGAAGATGGACAAGATGCGAAGTTAATCTTAGAGCAATTAAGACTATCCACTACTGAATTAGATATTAAAGTTCCTCCAGTTTCTAGTTTTGACTATCTCACCATTTCTGTTGGTGGATATCTATTAACAACCGATAGTGAATTCGACTTCGATGCCGCTTTAAATGAAGCTGATGCAAATCTATATAAAGCAAAAGCGAACGGTAAAAACATTTGTTATTTAAATAACAATAAAATACCAAGAACGATGTAACAAAATGCCGCCCGATAAGGACGGCTTTTTAATTATCTTTAATAAGAATATTTAAGGAATTTTAAGAACTTATATTTTGATAAGTATTCAAACAAAGTTTGAAGAGCGAAGCATAAAAGAACACAGACTAGATACGGAACGACAAGCCAACCAAATTGTTCGCGGAATATATTGTGACCAATAGAGTCTAATATCCAGTGCATGTAAACAAAGAATTGAATATGAAATAAATAGGAGAAACTTCCAACTTTCTTTAACTTTTTAGCGATAGAGGTAAATTTCTCATTTTCAATATCCATATTGATTAAGAAATTCATCAAGAAGAAGACAAACACTGGTAAGAAGAAATAAGCATCTGGATAAATCAATATACCCATGTACATGGTTAAGAATAATTCTCCCGTCATTAAAAGGAAGAAGATTGGAAGAATAAATTCATAACCTTTGATTTTAAGTGTTCCATGTTCTGCAAAGATCTTTCCAAAAACAACGAATATAAAAGCTTCTAAATAACAGAAACTAAGTTCTAAATAATTTCCAGTCTGGAAAATAAATTTTGAAACAGGATCATCACTTAATGTAAATATTCCAAAATAAGCAGAATTAAGGCATCCAACAATATACATGAGCCCGGCAATTATTGTTAAAGTAATCATCGATTTCTTTGTTTTACAAAGAGCAGCGATAACAACTCCAACTCCCAAAGAAAGTAAGAACCAGTATCCTCTTGGGGCCCCTTTCCACAAAGTGATAACAATATATCTAATAAGACCGTTCATATCATTTGAAGAAACAAAACCAACGATATCTTTAATTGTTAGCGGTAGCCCTACCACATACCAGAAAATGGTGAGGAATAAGAGTCTTAAGCAGAAAGTTCCAATATACTTCCACTTGTTTTGTTGATCTTCACTAATTCTTTTAAAAAGAAGAAAGCTACTAGTAACAAAAAATATAGGAACTGCCACTCTTAAAAAGGCATTCATGAAAGATAGACCAATTAATGTTGGAATTGAATTATCTAGACCTATTCCATCAACGGTTGAACCTTCAGGAAAAATATGAATACCAATAACAAAAAGAGCAGCGATAAATCTCGCTAAATCTAAGACTGGATAATACTTATGTTTAACAACGTTAACGTTATTCATGTGTCCCTTCTTTTTTCTTTTTGTTATTAATTAATTTTATTATCAAATAATAAATGACATAGAACAAACCAATATATCCGCAGTGCAAAATATAAACAATGATTTGATATAAAATCACATTACCATTTACTAGATTAAAGAATATATCAAATGGGGTTCCATCTCCTCTTAATAAGAACATGTAGTTCTTACCAGTTGTGTAATCCACAACCAAGGTAATCGATGTTAAAACAAATATAATGCCGATGGTAAAAGGAATATTTCTTTTCTCCATTTTGTTTAAATGAGAAACAAAGATAAATAAGGCTAAAGCAGCAGAAATAGAATGGTCAAAAGCACTGATCAAAGATAAATAACAAAATGCTGGATGACTTCCATAAATATTACCGGCAAAGTAATTGCCCATAAAGCCCATGATAAAACCACATATAGCGATAAAATCGAGACAGATTTCTTGAACTCTTCCTTTAGAAAAAGCCGCGATTGGAGCAACAAAAATCATCGCATCACAGAAGAACAACGGAATGTTTTCAAGAAGAGTGTTTCTAACATCGTCTGTGGTCAACAAAAGAAAGATTATCTTCATTAAATAAAGTGCAACTATGGATGCCGCACTCGTTATTAAAACAATTCTTTGCCCTTTAGGATTATCTTTAAACTTCTTTGCTAAAAAGAAAGCTAGGACAAGTAATCCACCAAGAATAATTGTCACAGTTAAAAGATGTGACCAAGAAAAAAGTCCAGCTGCTGGTCTATCTTTTTCCAGAAAAAACCATTCATAAAAATTCATATCTAAAGATATGATACCACATATTAAAAATAGTGTGATTAATTGTTAATTAAAGCGTGATATTTTCATGATTTTTTATTTCAATTTAAGACTTTTTAAATAGATTTTGTGTTCTTCACTTACACGATAAGATTCCACTGCTTTTTGAATGGCTTTGTTGTGTGTAATCTTATCAAATCTCTTTTCTTCTATTGCTTTAATAAACGAGTCGTAATTCTTGGCTAGACCAGTTGCAAGATACCAGGCAACCATCATTTTTACATAATAGTCATCAAGTTTAACTTCTTCTACTTTTAGTAGATGTTCTTCTTTAAATTCATCTCCTAAGTAGTAATTCATTAAGCATTTAACCGCATATCTGACACGATAGATTTCTTTACTCTTAAGCCATACATATACTTCTTTAATTAATGAATCTAAATGTTTGTATAAGTGTTTATTACATATCGTGTCACAGACTGACCAGTTAGTGACAAAAGGGAGAAAGGCATCAACACGTTTAACGAATTCAGAATAATCTTTTATGTTAGATAAAATAAAAGCGTGCAAGATATTCTCTTCGTGATATTGATGAGGTAAAGAATTTGAAAACTCTTCTCTATCTTTATTATCTAATTCTTTAGCGTATTTCTTTAAGATAGGTAAACGAACACCAATAAATGTCTTTTCATCAACATTAGGAATTAAAGGCAAAGTAAAATCACGATATTTTTGATCAGCTTGTGATAATAAATATTTTTGAATATCGGTCATATAAATATTGTATCAAAAAAGCCGCTCATGACGAGCGACTTTGTTTTGATGGGTTTATAATTGGTCAACCGCTAGATAGCCATGACCAGATGTCGTTGGATTAAAGACCATATAAACATATACTGAGTGACCATATTGATCATCTGTAAATGGACTTTCTTCTGGGAATGGATCATTTAAGTCATACTCATAGGCGATAAAATTCTCACCAAGATAATAAATTTCAAATTCATCTTCGTGACCAGCTAAGTCATTTTGGAAGAAGACATAATATTTAGCTCCTGGCCATGCTTGGAATCTGAAGTACATTCTTTCACCTTCTGTGAAGCTAAAGCTAATTGGACTGTAATGACTGAATGTTGAACCATAGTAAAGGTCACAGTATGAACAGTAATGAACATAACCAAGATGGTGATTTTCACGAACAGTGAAACTTGGATTTGTTTTTGCTGTTTGAGCATCAATTCTAATATAAAGAGAGTAAGTTATACCTGTATCTAAATATACCAAGTCAGAGAGATCGGTGATTTCTTCAAACTCTTCAGTATCTCTTAAAACTCCAAATCTAAATTCATCCATGGTTAAACCATTTAAATCAGTGATTTCAATTTCATGTCCTTTTGCAAACATGCTGTAAGAATAACAAACGAAATCTCCTGGATTCACTAATTGATCACCGATGTTGACATCGCATTTAAATTCACGATAATTATGGAACCAATCCCAATCATAATCGATGCGGTTATCTTTATAGGCAAAATCACCATCGACATCACAGGCTCCGAATTCGTTATAGACATGTGTGCCTTTTTTCTTCACGATATCATGAGCTGGTGATGTATATTTAATAGAATTAAGGACGACTGAAGCATAATAACGATCGACGCCATCGTCGTAGTGATCTGCTTCGACTAGATGCTTGTATGTAATGTCACCGTTTTCAATGGTTGCCACTTCTTCATGAATGTGGGAAGTATCTTCTTTACAAACAAAGTGTGCGGTAGCTTTTGTGCAATTATGGTTCCATGTCCATGTTGGTTCTTCCCAATCGTGGTCAACGGATTCAAGGACTTCAATTTTTGTGTCTTCATGACCATCATATGTTGCTTTCCAAGTGATTTTACCATCTGTTTCTTTGGCTGGCTCCACGACTGTTTTTTCTATAGTTGAGTCATAAAGTTCTTGATAGCCATCTGCTTGACAAATATATCTTGCTTGGGCTGTATAGTTACCTGGGTTTTCTTGCCAGATAAATGATTTGAACACTAATGCATGAACATGTTCTGGTGCTGGTTCAGAATGATCTGATTCTGTGATTCCTCTATTTGTGCACGCTCCTAATAAGAAAATAGAAACGGCTAATAATGATAAACTTTTTTTATTCATAACTTCCTCCTAATATTTATACTATCACTATAATTGTCACAAGTGTGTCAAATAAAAAGCCGCCATTTCTGACGACTTAATTTACATTGATTTTATAGTTTTATTCAGGCATTTCAACTGAAGTGGTGTGCAAATTGGAGAAACTATAACTCGTTATTAAATTATCAAAATAGCCTGTGTCGGATTTAACCACTTTTATTTCTGCAGATTCAACATATGTTTTATCACTAGATAATTTGAATTTAAAGTTTAGAGTCATATTGTCTTCAGTTGGCTTAGTAAAATAAAGTGTGGTTCTAGCATCATGATGAATATTAATGTTTTCAATATTGTAATATCCAGTTTCAGAATCATATGTCGCTTTATCTAAATTACCGCATACTATAGAAGTCTGTTCTCCTAATTCATCATCGTAAATTAGCATTAATTCGTACGACAAGTTGTCATATGTTGGATGAGGTAATTCAACTGCTAAAAATTCATTTTTAACATATTCTCCATTTTCATAGACATATGGGGTACCTTCTTCATCTAATTTTATATATCCCACGTGACCACCATCTCTATCTATGGCTTCAATGTTTCTACCATCAAGTTTGGTGTTAGCACAGCTCCCGCTAGTAGGAGAAGATCCATCCTGATATCCATTCATAAAGCATGTTGCGTTAGTGCTATAAAAAGACATCATTAAAGCGTCTTTAAGCTCTTGAATAGATGTATCTGAACTCGATAATCTAGGTGCTCTTAATATTCTCTTACTTTCATATAAAGCGCTAGAGCCAATTGTTAATTGATTAATCCACTTTCCTTCTTTTTTCTCATAAACATAACGGCTATCTTCGTCATAATAATGGGAATAATCTTTTCCTAAACTGTCTAAAGGAGCACCGTTTCCGTGATACATATTTCCTTCTTCTGAAGGTTCAGTGTTATCACTACCACCACTATTATTATTGCTGCACGCAGCAAGCGAAAAAATTGTTAGTAAAACAATAAATGCTTTTTTAATTTTCATAAAAATACCTCTACGTTATTTTACACTGATTTATGAATTAAAAAAAGTCGTCACTATGGACGACTTAATTTTCATTGAGAATGTATCAGTTTCCTGGCTTCTTCACATGTTTCGACTAATGCATTAAGAGGAAAGTCATTTTAGTCAAATGAGGTAAATTGCGACTGTCCTGCTACAACAAGTTTTGTCCCATGACGACGCCAATTCTCCAAAAAAACGAAATCGATTCTCCCCGACGACGATGGATTTATATAAATAGTTCAATAAAAGGCACATTATATTGTGTTTTTTATTTATAAAAATACAAAAACTTTTTCATTTGTGGCATGCATCATAATAATATATAGACAAGAGGAGCCAGTGTGACTACGATAAAAGAAATTAATGTTGGTAAAATTGATCCCTCAATTAAAGAAGTCTTAAAGAAATTAGTTAATGTTAATTTAGACTTCTGTGTAGTTGGTGGCTTACTTTGCCAATATTACTTAAAAGAACACGCTAGATATACAAAAGACGTTGATATCTTGTATAACGCAGAAGAAAAAGTTGTGGAAGAAGAATTAAAAAAAGAGTTCGGCACAATTAACTTCTTCTACTCTAATGGAACAGATAGTTTCTATGAACCATACTTCGTTTGCTTTACAAAGGTTGATGGTTTAAGAGGACAAGTTGAAGGAAAGAAGATTAACTTCCTTTCTGAGATTAAAACAGAATTGTATTCATACGAAGGAATCACCTTTAAAGGGGTTTGTATCGAATATATGATTGCGGAAAAACTTGTTTCCTTATTAAATGAACTATCTCGTCCATATAAACATTTAGTGGACATCTATTCCTTTACTAAGATTGATCAATCTCTCTTAGATAAAAAAGAAATTAAAAGATATGTGTCACTAATTAATTCACAAGAAAATGAATTTAGAAAGAGTATTAATGTCAAAGAACGAGTTCTTCCTAAGCAAATTCTTGTTGATAAACAGTTAAACCCACCCATTGTGGTACCCACTCTTCAAAGCAAATATAATGTCAGCAAAGAAGAGATGATATCTGAAGTTAATGAGTGGTTAAAAACAGTTTTATAAAGTTATAATAAAGAAAAAGATATATGCACTTTTAAATAAAAAACGAAAAGGAGTTCAAGACATGAAAAAAGAATTATTAAAAGGTTTAACAGATGAACAAATCGAAAAAGCT